>JAQGIA010000197.1 GCA_028291445.1 Belnapia sp. | reverse complement strand
GGCCATCTGGTGGCCGACCATACCTTCTGGGTGGAGGATATCCCCCAGCCGCCGGCCAAGGCGGTGGCACGGCGCTACAGCCTCGGCGTCGGCGGCCTGGCCGCCAATGCCGCCATCGCCGTCGCCCGGCTGGGCGGCCGGGTCCGCTTCTGGGGCCGGATCGGGGATGACCGCAACGGCGGGCCGCTGGCCGCCGAGCTGGCCGGATACGGGGTGGACGTCAGCGCGATCCGCATCGCGCCCGGCGCCCGCACCCCGGTTTCTTCCGTCCTGCTCGACCCGGTGGGCGAGCGGGTCGTCTTCGCCTTCCGCGGCGAAGGCCTCGACCTCGACCCCGCCGTGCTGCCGATGGAGACGCTGGGCGAGGCCGGCGCGCTGCTCTGCGACCCCCGCTGGCCGCGCGCCGCCGAGGTGGCGCTACGACGTGCCCGGGCGCTCGGCGTGCCCAGCGTGCTGGATGCCGAGAAGAGCGAGGCGCGGCTGCTGGCCGCCCTGGTTCCGCTGACCGACCACGCGATCTTCTCCCAACCCGGCCTGCAGATCTTTGCCCCCGGTGTTACCGCAGCGGAGGGGCTGCGCCGTGCGCTGGCGGCCGGCGCCAAGGTGGCGGCGGTGACCCGGGGCGAGAACGGCACCCTCTGGCTTACCGCCGGCATGGAACGCCCGGCCGAAACCCCGGCCTTCCCGGTGGAGGCAACGAATACCGCCGGCGCCGGCGATGTCTTCCACGGCGCCTATGCCCTGGCCCTGGCCGAGGGGCAGGAACTGCCGGCGGCGCTGCGTTTCGCCTCGGCCGCCGGGGCGTTGCGGGCCCAGGATGGCGCGACGCCCAACCGCGTCGAGGTCGAGGCCCTGCTGCGCGGCGGCGCCTGACCCAGACGCGTCCATCGTCAGCGCTTGGTGCCGGCATCCTTCGCCGGGACGGCTTGCCTGCCTGCCGGGCTGGCCACGGCCTGAATGGGGGCCACCTGCACATGGACAGCCTGCCGGTGCCGGCCGGCGAGCAGCGCCCGGATCAGGGCATCGGTGTAGCGCGGCACGCCGGACCAGCGCAGGTGGATCGAGTCGAAGAACAGCCCCGCATCCAGGCTCAGCGCCTGGTTGCTGTCCCAATACTCGCCGCCGCTGGCCAGCAGCGCCTTCCGGATGCCGGCGTTGAAGCGCGCCTGGATCAGCCCCTGCGGATCCTGGGTGGCCTTCCATTCCGGGTGCAGCGGCGTCGAGGCGACCATGAAGTGGCGGCCCTCCTGCGCCAGCCGCGCGCCGAGCTGGGACAGCGCCGCGAAGCAATCCGCATCCAGCCCGGCGACCTTGCCGTAGAATTGCGCGCCGCGGCCGGTGGCGCTGTCCAAGGGGCCGCTGCCGTAGCGGTCGAAGACCAGGGGATCGACCTGGTTGGCACCGGAGCGCTTGGCGGCGATTCCGCTGGCATTGCGGACCAGCGATTCGAGCGAGAAGTAGCGGGTGTAATAGGGCCAGGGCGAGGCGCCGTCGAAGACGTAGTCGTCCACGTCCTCGCGGTCGAAATATGCCCCGTTGGCCGCGCTGCAATCGTCGAAATCCTGTGGCGCCACGATGAGCAGCACGTCGCGGGCGGTGGGAAAGCGGTCCAGCAGCCAAGCGGCGCTGAAGGCGGTCTGGTCCATCGTCTGGCCGCAGAAGGCGCCGTTGAGCGGCACCGTGCCGGGCAGCCGCCGCGTCACCGTCTGGCCATCGAAATGCCGCCAGGCGACGGAAGAACCGATCACCAGCAGCGATGGCGCCTCCGGCTGCTCCCGCCGCAGGAAGGCCAGCTTCTCGTCGACGCAGATCGAATTGGTGAAGGCCGGCGGCGGCAGGTTCCCGGTCGCCGCAAGCGCGAACAAGCCGCCGTAGAACAGCGCGAACATCCCGAGGATGCTGCCGAAGAAGGCGACGAGGTACCAGGGGCGCACCCGGCCCGGCCCGGGACCGGTATCCGGCGGCTCGGCCATGGCTCAGCGCCCTGCCGTCTTCTGGGCGATGAGCTGCACGAATTCGCCGACATTGTGCAGCGACTCCAGCTCGGCGGTGCGGAAGCGGATGCCGAATTGCATCTCCGCCGCCACGACCAGGTTGACATGCGCCTGGCTGTCCCAGCCCGCGACGTCATCCGCCATCGTGTCCGATTGCAATACGATGGCATCGTCGTCGAAGACATCGCGGAACACCTGGGTCAGGCGCGCATAGATCTCTGCCTCGGTCATCATGCTTCCAGTCTGATGCAATGGTCGGGCTTGCGGCCGGTCCGGATGTCGTAGCGCCAGCAGGTCGTCCCCTCGGGCGCGGCTCTCCAAGGCGCGGCGGGCAGGAATCCCAGCTTCGGGTAATGCTCGGCCACCATGCCGTTGCGCCCGCTCGGCCGGTATTCGCCGAACAGGGTCTCGATGCCCCGGCGGGAAGCCGCGGCGACCAGCACCTCGAGCACCGCCGCCTCGACCTGCCGGCCGAGCACCCGGCAGCTCATCAGCCAGGTGTCGATCAGCCATTCCTCCGGCCGCAGCGCCGGATCGGGCCGCGCCAGCACCACGCTGATCAGCCCGTTGTCGTCGAAGCGATCGGCCAGGCGGACGGCCAGGGCGACCGCCGCCGGATCGGCCGCCAGGGCCTGCACCTCGGCTTCGGTGTAGCGCCGGGTGGTCAGGTTGAACTGGTTGGTCTTGTTGATGAGCTGGGTCGCCCGCGGCCGCTCCGCGGCGCCGATCGGGCTGGCGGTCAGCACCATCTCCAGGCTGCGGAGATAGCTCGCCATATCCGTCGTCTGGTCCAGCGCCGCGCTGCGGGCGGCGTTGAGCGCATAGCTCTGGCCGCGGGCGACATCATCCGCGGTGAAGCCGGCGGTCTCGAAATACCCGGCCGCGGCCAGCCGCTGCGGGTAATTGGCGACGTCCTCGGGCAGTTCGGGCACCGCGACCTCGGGCAATTCGCGCCGGATGATGTGGCGTTCGGCCGGATTGTCGTCGACGAAGACCAGGCTATCCAGGCCGATGTTCAGCATCCGCGCGATCTGCCGGAGGTTGCCGGCCTTGTCGTCCCAATTGGCGACGAAGGCGGCGATGTCGCCGCGCCGCAGCGCCATGTCGGGATGCTTCTCGAAGACCGCCTCGGCCACCGCCTGGTCGTTCTTGCTGCAGACGGCGAGGATGATGCCGCGCCGGCCGAGCTGCCGCGCATGCCGCTGGAAGGCGACGAAGGCCTCGCCGGTCGGGTTGCCCTGGCCGAGGATGATACCCTCCGGCCCGTCGTCGCCGACCACCCCGCCCCACAGGGTATTGTCGAGGTCGAGCACCAGGCATTTGCGGGACCGGCCAGCGACGGCACCCGCGACCCGGGCCACCAGATCCCCGTAAAGGGGCGCCAGCGACGCGCTCACCAGCTGCTTCGCCTGATGCCAGCGCACCGGGTCGGCCAGCCCACCGGCGGCGCCGGAAACGGAGGCCAGCGCCGCGAGATCGAGCAGCAGCACGCCATCCTCGCGCGCGGCGGCACGAATGCCGGCGTTCAGCCGCGCGATCACCGCGCCCGGCGAGGCCGGCACCAGCAGCTCATAGGCGCCGAAGACCGGCGGATCGGCGGCGACCAGCGTCTGCTGGATCACCGTGGCGTTGAACCGCTCCCGCGCCCGGCGCCAGAGCAGCCGCAGCGACGCGACGCGGTCCGCCACGGCCTCGTGCACCACCGTCTCCGGAGAGTCGAGCGGCAGGTCGAGCGGCTGGTCCTGCGAATCGAGCGCCAGCAGCACGATCTGTGGCGCGAAAGCCGCCAGGGCCGGGTCGTCGCCCAGCAGCGCCTGGCGGTACTGCCCATAGGGCGGCAGGTGCACGGAGAGCGCCAGGCCGCGGTGCAGCCCCGCCACCCGGATCGCCGGCACCAGATGGTCGACCGTATGGGAGGCGAGGATGGCCAGCCGCAGCGGCGCGAA
>JAQGIA010000177.1 GCA_028291445.1 Belnapia sp. | reverse complement strand
GAGGATGACGCCCGGCAGCTGCCCGGCAACAGCTACGGCGCGGAGAAGGCGGTGGGCGAGCTGCTGCTGCAGGATGCCTCGCGCCGGGGCATGCTGGATGCGGTGAGCCTGCGGCTGCCGACCGTCATCATCCGGCCCGGGCGACCGAACAAGGCGGCCTCCTCCTTCGTCTCCGCGATTCTCCGCGAACCGCTGCTGGGGCTGGAGACGGTGCTGCCGGTGCCGGAGGATTTCGCGGTCTGGATCTGCTCGCCGCGCCGGGCGGTGGAGTGGTTCCTGCATGCGATGGCGATGGATACCGGGCCGCTCGGGCTCGACCGGGGCATCAATCCGCCGGGCCGCAGCGCGACGGTGGGCAAGCTGCTGACCGCGCTGGAGACGGTGGCGGGGCCGGAGGCGCGGGCCCGGGTGAAGCCGGTGCCGGACGCCACCATCGCGGCCATCGTCGGCGGCTGGCCGGCCAGCTTCACCGCCATGCGGGCGCGCCGGCTGCATGATTTCTCCGAGCAGGAATCGCTGGAGGAGATCATCCAGGCCTTCATCGAGGACGACCTGGCGGCGACCCGGGCCGAACGGGGGCTCTGAGCCGGCAGGGGCGCTACCCGCACCGGTGATGCCACGCGGTATCCGGGAGGCGGGTTTCGCAGCCTGCCAGCGCGGCCGGCCAGCCCGGCCGGAATGCCGGCCGGGCCGCGTTGGCTGCGGCGGGCGCCTGACCGCGAGGCACCTTGCAGCGAGGTCAGGCGATCAGGAGGCGCAAGCCTTTGGGCAGCTCCGACCAAGCTGCCCTGCCGATGGTGCGGTCACTGACGGCATGCAGCGCCGCCACGATCGAACTGGCCGAATAGGGCTTGGCGATGCAGGCGGCGCCTCTGGCGTCGCGCAGCCGCGGATCGTCCGGATTGCCGCTGGCATAGAGCACTCCGACGTTGATGCGCTCGCACAGGGCCGCGCCGACCTCGGTTCCGAACCCACCATCGTTCAGGTGGAGATCGATGACGGCCAGGTCCGGCGCGTGCTGCTCGCCGAGGGTAATGGCATCGGCGACGTTCCCGGTGATTGCACACACATTGAAGCCGGCAACCGAAAGAATTTCTTCCAAGCAATCCGCGACCATGAAATCATCTTCCACTATCAAAACCTTGAGCATCGGATGCCTCCCAGCCGCGAAGTCTGGTGACTAACGCGCTACCTAAGGTTGCATTTTGCAGGAAATATCCATGCCCAGGTAAGGAAAACTCGGGAGGCTTGCCATGCCACTCATGCAGGATCAGCAAGGGATTGCCCGCCTGCTGCGACAACAAGCCGCACTTGCCTCATTCGGAAGTTATGCGTTCCGGGAGCCGGTCCTGTTCGACATCCTGACCGAGGCCTCCCGGATATGCGCCGAGAGCCTTGCGGTCCCGCTCTGCAAAGTCTGCGAATACCGTCCTGAACAGAATGACCTTCTGGTTGTGGCGGGACACGGCTGGAAGCACAGAATCATTGGAGTTGTTGTATCCAGCGCGGATGTCAGCACGCCACAAGGCCGCTGCTTCATTACCGGGCAACCCATCATCATTCATGACATCAGGGTGGAGAAGGGATTTGCCCTTCCCGAATTCTATGCGCAGCACGGGATCATTTCGACCATCGATGTACCCATCAGGGGATATGATGGAACACCCTATGGGATACTCGAAATCGACAGCCCGGTTGAGCATTGTTTCAACGAGCATGACGTCCAGTTCCTGACCGGCTTCGCCAATGTGCTCGCCGAGGCGGTCCTGGCCCGGCGCAAGAATGCGCAGATCCATACCACCATGAAGGAATTGGCAACGATCGTCGCCGAGCGAGGCGCCCTTCTCGAGGAAAGGGCCATTCTCGCCGAGGAGCTGAAGCATCGGGTCCGCAACAACCTGCAGTTCGTGAACAGCATGCTGGAGATGCACCTGCAAAATGAAACGGATGATCACCAGCGGGCCTCGGCCAATGGGATCATCCGCCGGGTCATCACCCTGTCCGAGGTCTATGAGCAGTTGCTCGGCACCGGGCTGGGCCGCACCATCGACCTGGCCGACTATCTCAGGTCGCTGTGCAAACGGCTGCCGGAGCTGCAACAGGTTCCGGAGGCCGGCATCCGCATCCACTGCGTGGCGGCCAAGCTGTTCGTCAATCTGGACACGGTGACGGCGATCGGCATGGCGGTCGCCGAGCTGGTGTCGAACAGCTACGAGCATGCCTTCCCGACGGCGACCGGCATGATCGATGTGACGCTGCAGCTTTCCGGCGACGGCAACACCGCCATCGTCGTCGTCGCCGACGATGGCATCAGCTTCGTCGAAAAGCCGGGCAGCAAGCGGCATGGCGTCGGCCTGGTCCGGCGGTTGGTGGAACAGGTGCGGGGTTCCGCCACGCTGAGCGCCGAGCGGGGATCGGTCTGGACGATCAGCTTCCCCGTCACGCCGCCGGTGACGGAGCGGGTCTGGGACAGGGATCCGTGGAAATTTCCCAAGCCGTGAAGCAGGACGGGGGCAGGGGACGGGGGCAGGCGACGGAGGCAGGCGACGGGGGCGGAATACCGCCTCCTGCCGGTCCGGTTGCTTACCTGTAAGCCGCCGTATCGGCAGGCATCCTCCCGCCCACCGGGCCGTTCCCGTCCCGAAGGATGATACTATATGCCCCTTAGGATCGAAGACTACGCGCTGATCGGCGACGGCGAGACGGCGGCGCTGGTCGGCCGGGATGGCGCGATCGACTGGCTCTGCCTGCCGCGCTTCGACAGCGCCGCCTGCTTCGCCGCGCTGCTCGGCGGGCCGGAGCATGGCCGCTGGAAGATCGCGCCGGTGGGAGACGTGCTGCGGGTGACGCGGCGCTACCGGCCCGGCACCCTGGTGCTGGAAACCGAATTCGAGACCGCGGAGGGCGTCGTCGCGCTGATCGACTGCATGCCGCTGCGCAACGGCGCGGCGGATGTGCTGCGGCTGGTCGAGGGGCGGCGCGGCAAGGTCGCCATGGCGATGGACCTCGGCATCCGCTTCGACTACGGCGCGCTGGTCCCCTGGGTGCACCGGGC
>JAQGIA010000144.1 GCA_028291445.1 Belnapia sp. | reverse complement strand
CACCGCCAGCACCGCCCCCGCCGGGCCGCCCGGCCGCTGGGCGCCGCGGGCGGCGCTGCCGATCCCACGCAGCGAAATGGCCTGGGCGACCGCGCTGGACGGCCGGATGCATGTCGTCGGCGGCTATGGCGAAGGCAGGGTCGATCGCGGCTACCACCACATCTACGACCCGGCGGCGGATCGCTGGCTGATCGGCGCGACTTTGCCGCGCGGCGCCAACCACGTCGCCGTCGTGGCGCATGCCGGCCGGGTCTATGCCTTCGGCGGCTTCATCGAGCAGAACCGCAACCCCGACGAACACGCCTATGCCTACGACCCGGCCGCCGACCGCTGGACCAATATCCGCCCGCTGCCCCGGCCGCGCGGGGCCGCCGCCGCCGTGTCGCTCGATGGCCGGATCCATCTGATCGGCGGCGCCGGCGCCCCCACCATGGAGCGCGCCAGCGTCGGCTGGCACGAGGTCTACGACCCGCAGACCGACCAGTGGACCACCCGCAAGGCCCTGCCCGGCGCCCGCGACCATGTCGGCGTCATGGCCCACGGCGGCCAGATCCACATCATCGGCGGCCGCTTCAACACCTTCGAGTACAACACGGACCTGCACCACGTGTACCTGCCGGCGCGCGACACCTGGGAGCTGCGCGCCCCGCTGCCGACCGCGCGGTCCGGCCATGGGCTGGTGCTCTACCGCGACCGCTTCTTCGCCATGGGCGGGGAGGGCGGCTCGCTCGAAGGCGGGGCGCCGCGCCAGGCCAAGGTCTTCGGCCAGATGGAAAGCTACGATCCGACGGCCGATACCTGGCAGCAGCATGCGCCGATGCCGACCCCGCGCCATGCGGTGGCAGCCGTCGCCATCGGCGACTGGGTCTATGTCGCCGGCGGCGGGGCGGTGCTGGGCGGCGGGGTGCAATCCTCGGTGCATGAGGCATTCACCCTCGCTTGACCGGGCACTTGACCGGGCGCCCGATGGCTTATGACGCCATCATCCTCGGCGCCGGCGCGGCCGGGCTGATGGCCGCGATCAGCGCCGGGCGGCGGGGCCGCCGGGTGCTGCTGCTCGACCATGCGGAGGAGCCGGGAAAGAAGATCCTCATCTCCGGCGGCGGGCGCTGCAATTTCACCAACCTGCATTGCGCGCCGGACCGCTTCCTTTCGGCCAATCCGCATTTTGCCAAATCGGCGCTGTCCCGCTTCACCCAGCACGACTTCATCGGGCTGGTGAAGAAGCACGGCATTCCCTTCCATGAGAAGACGCTGGGGCAGTTGTTCTGCGACGGCTCGGCGCGCGCCATCGTGGCGATGCTGCTGGCGGAATGCGCCGCGGCCGGGGTCGAGCTGCGCTGCGGCGAGCGGATCACCGCGGTGGAGAAGCCGGCGGGGTTTCGCGTCGCGACCGGGCGCGGCGTGTTCGAGGCGCCGTCCCTGGTGCTGGCGACCGGCGGGCTCTCCATCCCAAAGATGGGCGCGACCGGCTTCGCGCATGACCTCGCCAGCCGCTTCGGCCTGCCGCTGGTGGCGCCGCGCCCCGGCCTGGTGCCGCTGACGTTCCAGGGTGCTCCGCTGGAACTGATGCGGCCCTTGTCCGGCGTGGCGCTGCCGGCCGTCGCCCGTTGCGGCAAGCGGGCCTTCCCGGAGGCCGTGCTGTTCACCCATCGCGGGCTGTCCGGCCCGGCGATCCTGCAGATTTCCTCCTATTGGCGGGAGGGCGAGCCGATCGCGCTCGACCTGCTGCCCGGGGTGGATGCGGCGACCGTGCTGCGGGAGAGGAAGCGCGCACGGCCCAGGGCGGAGCCGAAGACCGTGCTGGGCGAGCTGCTGCCGCAGCGCCTGGCCGAGGCGATGGCCGGCGCCAGCCTGCCCGGGCCGCGCATGGCGGACCTGCCGGACCGGGCGCTCGACGCGATGGCGGCGCTGCTGAAGCGCTGGGAACTGCTGCCGGCCGGGACCGAGGGCTATGCCAAGGCGGAGGTGACGCTCGGCGGCATCGATACGGCCGCGCTGTCGTCCCGCAGCATGGAGGCGAAATCGGTGCCCGGGCTGTTCGTGGTGGGGGAGGCGGTGGATGTCACCGGCTGGCTCGGTGGCTATAATTTCCAATGGGCCTGGGCCAGCGGCTGGGTGGCGGGCGAGGCGCTATAGCAGCGTCCTCGCCGCCAGCCCGGCCAGCGCCGCGATCCCCAGCGTCCGCACCACGCCCAGCTTCAGCCGGAACAGGCAGAGCGCCGCCAGCGCCGCCAGTGCCAAGGCCAGGGGATCGAAGGTCGCCGCCACCGGCACCTCCAGCACCAGCGGCCCATAGGGCACCGCGCGGACCTCGCCGAAGAACACGCGCAGGGCGAACCAGACGGCGAGGTTGGCGATGACGCCGACCACCGCCGCCGTCACCCCGGCCAGCGCCCCCTTCAGCCGGGGCTGGTCATGCAGCCTTTCGACATAGGGGGCGCCGAGGAAGATCCAGGCGAAGCAGGGCGCGAAGGTGACCCAAAGGGTGACCAGCGCCCCGAGCAGGCCGCCCCAGACCCCGCCAGCAGCATGGCCCGCCAGATAGCCGACGAATTGCAGCACCAGGATCAGCGGTCCGGGCGTGGTCTCCGCCAGGCCGAGGCCGGTCAGCATCTGCCCGGCGGTCAGCCAGCGGTAATGCTCCACCGCCTCCTGCGCGACATAGGCGAGCACCGCATAGGCGCCACCGAAGGTAACCATCGCCATCTTGGAGAAGAACCAGGCGAGGTCGGCAAACACGCCATCCTGGACCTGTACACCGGGGGCCAGCAGCAGCGCGACCGGCCAGGCCCAGAGCGCCAGGGCGATCAGCCCGGCCCGCCGCGCCGCGCCGGCCATGTGGGCGATGCGGTCCGGCTCGGCCGCCAGCAGCGCGTCCAGCAGGGCGGGCGGGCCGGCTTTCGCCGCGCCATGGCCGCCGCCGGCGAAGGTCGCCGGCAGCGCCAGGCCGAGCAGCGCCGCGGCCAGCACCACCACCGGGAAGGGCAGGCCGAACAGGAACAGCGCGAGGAAGGCGGCGCCGGCCAGCAGCCGGGGGATATTGCCCTTCAGCGCCCGCCGCGCCACCCGCAGCAGCGCTTCCAGCACCAGTACCAGCACGGCGCATTTCAGCCCGAAGAACAGCGCGGCGATCAGCGGCACCTCGCCGAAGGCGACGAAGATGGCCGAGAGCGCCAGCATCACCAGCGCGCCGGGGATGATGAAAAACAGGCCGGCCGCGAGGCCGCCGCGAACGCCATGCATCAGCCAGCCGAGGTAGGTGGCGAGCTGCTGCGCCTCTGGCCCCGGCAACAGGGTGCAGAAATTCAGCGCATGCAGGAAACGGGCGTCGGAGACCCAGCGCCGCTCGTCCACCACCTCCCGGTGCAGCATGGCGATCTGCCCGGCGGGGCCGCCGAAGGAGAGGCAGCCGATGCGGAACCAGACGCGCATCGCCTGGGCGAGGCTGGGGAAGCTGGGTGGCATGGCCGTCATCGGAGTTATATCCACCGCAGCGGGCTGGCATGGCTTGGCTGCCGCATCATACCGCTTTTCCCGCGGGCCAATTATGGGTCTCGGCCGTCGCATCCCGGGCCCAGCGATAGAAGGCATCATAGAGGCCCATTCCCGCCTCGAGCTGCACCAGGTCATCCCGGTACATGTGGGACAGGCCGAGCGAGGCGGCCAGCAGCCCCGCTGCTTCCGGCGCCAGGTCGAGCCGGGCGGTATCCGCCGCCCGCACGATCAGCGCCAAGCGGTCCAGTGCCGGCGACCGCAGGCCGAATTCCTCCAGCATCACGTCGAAGGTGCAGCGCTCGCCACGATGGCTCCAGAAGGTGCCGTCGACATCGAAGGGCGTGGCACCGAAGCGATCGGCGACCGCCAGGGTTTCGGCCGGGGCGACGAAGAGGAAGACCGCGCCGGGATCGATGAAGCGGCGGATCAGCCAGGGGCAGGCGATGCGGTCCACCTTGGGCCGTGCCCGGGTGACCCAGAGGCTGTGTCCCGTCGCTTCATGCGGTGGCAGGTGGTCGGGGCGCAGCAGCAGCCCGCCGCTGTCCCGCCAAGCCTCGAAGCCGCCTACCAGCGTCTCGGCGGCGACCCCGGCATGACGCAGCCAGGCGGCGGTACCCTCGCTGAGCTTCAGCCCGCGCTGGCACAGGATGACGGTCTTCCGGCCAATGAACTCATTGGCCCAGGCGGTGACCTTGGTGAAGTCCTGCCGGGTGGCCCCGGGCAGGCTTCGCGGGTCGGCCGCGAAATCCTCCGGGGTGCGGACATCGATGAGGCTCGGCGCATCCGGCAGTCCGATGCGTCGGGAAAGCCGGGCGGGGGTGATGCTGGTGGCGGCAGGCATGGACGTCCACTCCGGTCGGAGAACTGGACGCGATGCTTGGGCTGACGCCTCACGGGGTGATCGCGGTCGAACCCCGTGGCAATAGTCAGCAATGCGCGATGGTCGTTGTCAACTCCGCTTCGTCATCTCGATATCGTAGTGGCAGCGTTGCCGTACCCCGCCGGAGTCCATGTTGCCGGCGAAGCGGTTGCCCTCGAAGCGGCCCTCGATGCGGGTCGGCTGGTTGCCGGTGGCGAGCAGCGTCACCGTGCCATCGGGCCGGACCGCACCGGTCGCGGTCGATTCCAGGCGGCGATTATAGGTGATGGCGGCGACGCCGTCGGTCACCGTCATGCTGCGCTGGAAGGTGGCGCCGCAGCTGTTCCCGGTGGAAAGGCCAAGGGCGAAGCTGCCGGCATAGCGGCCGTCGAAGGGGGTGCCGGCCGGCGATGCGGTGATGGTGGCCGGCGCGGCGACGCTCGCGGCCGGGGGCGGTGGGGCGGCCTCCGTCGCGCAGCCGGCCATGCCGAGAAGAATGAGGAATGCCGCGGCCTGCCGTGCCCGCCCGTTGCGATATGCCATGCCACTGTCTCCCTCAGGGGTTGAGAGTCTACGGCAGCCAGTGCGGCCGTGGAATGGTGCTGTAACGTCACGTTTCGGGGATGCGGGAGAGTAGCCGCGGCGATGGTGCGGCGCGGGCGGATCCGGCCTATGTCTGCGCCCAGCAGCACGGATCGAGGCCGATGACCAAGGAAGAACTGACCGCCTGGGCCATGACCAATGGCTGGGTGATGATCGCCGGCATGCCGAGCCTGACCAAGCCCTCCTCCCCGAAGGAAGCCATCGTGCGCATGGTCCTGAAGGCGACCGTGGTCCATATCGAGGTGAAGAAGCCGGCCGGAAAATGGGAGAAATTCACCGGCGAGAGCTATGCCAAGGTCACCGAGGATACCGAGACGGGCGTGCCGCTCGGCCTCGGCCTCGACACGATCCCGGGCTTCCGCATGCTCATGCAGGAGAACCGGGACCGCGCCGTCTTCGCCAGGATGACCGGCCCGGCGTGACTGGTCCGGTCATCCTGGCCCAGCGTGACCGGTCCAGGATGACCGAAAATGCCTGACTATTCGGCGCTGGCCGCGTCCAGCGCCGCCACCTGGGCCGGGGACAGCTTCAGGCTGGCCGCCTTCACCAAATCGTCGAGCTGCTCGAAGCTGGTGGCGCTGGCGATGGGCGAGGTGACCGCCGGCTTGGCCAGCAGCCAGGCGATGGCCACCTGCGCCGAAGTGGCGCCGGTTTCCCCGGCCACGCTGGCCAGCGTGTCGACGACCTTGAGGCCGCGCGGGTTGAGGTACTTGGCCATGCTGGGGCCGCGCTTGCTTTTCCCGTAATCGGCCTCGGACCGGTACTTGCCGCTGAGGAAGCCGGCGGCGAGCGCGTAGAAATTGATCACACCGATGCCCTCGGCCTGGCAGAGCGCGGCGAGTTCATCCTCGAAGATCTTGCGGTCCATGAGGTTGTACAGCGGCTGCAAGGTCTCGTAGCGCGGCAGGCCGAGCTTGGCGCTGGTCTCCAGCGCCAGCTTCAGCCGTGGCGCGGTGTAATTGGAAGCGCCGATGGCCCGCACCTTGCCGGCCTTGATGAGGTCGGCGAAGGCGCCGAGCGTCTCCTCCAGCGGGGTATCGGCATCGTCCTTATGCGCCTGGTACAGGTCGATGACGTCGGTCTGCAGCCGCTTCAGGCTGGCATCCGCTTCCTTCATGATCCAGGCGCGCGACAGGCCCTGCTCGCCCGAGCCCATCTTCATGCCGACCTTGGTGGCGATCATCACCTTCGAGCGGTTGCCGCGGGCGGCCAGCCATTCGCCGATGATGGTCTCGCTCTCGCCGCCGATGTGGCCGGGGACCCAGTAGGAATAGACATCCGCCGTATCGATGGCGTTCAGCCCGACCTCGACCAGCCGGTCGAGCAGCCGGTGGGAGGCGGCCTTGTCCACCGTCCAGCCGAAGACATTGCCGCCGAACATCAACGGCGGCACCGCGATGCCGGATCGCCCGAGGCTGCGCTGTTCCATCACCCTGTCTCCCGTGGTCCGGGCGGCAGGATGCGGCAGCGCCGGCCGAGGGACAACCGACCCTTGCGGCAATCAGCCCTTCATCAGCCCCGCCGCGGTCAGCGCCTTCCGGATCACCCCGTTCGGGTCGATGCTGGTGAGCTTGATGCCGCCGAGCGAGAAGCCGTCATCGGCCTCCGGCACCGGCGTGCCGTCCTGGTCGATGGTCTTGCTGCCGGCGGCTTGGGTCCCGGCCGGCTTGGCGTCGGTGGCTGCGGTGGCGGTGGCGGCTGTGGTGGCGTCGGCGGCGGCGGGCAGTTCGACCGGCAGGCCGAAGAAGCCGGCGATCTCGGCGGTGGAGGCGATGCCGACCGGCAGGAAATAGGGTGCCACGCTGCCCAGCCGCGCCGGGTCGATCGGCACGCCATGCGCCATGCCGGCGATGGCATGATGTTCCAGCACCACCGCCCCGCCGGCCCCGCGCCAAGCGAGGCTGCGCCGGTTGCCGCTGCCGGATGCCTCCGGCGTGCCGCCGGTGCCGTGCAGCGCCGCCCATTGCCGCAGGATCTGCTCGGCATTGGCCGGGCGGACGGTGGTATCGGCATCGCCCTGCCAGACCGAGACGCGCGGCCAAGGACCGCGATGCGAGGAAGCCGCCCGCACCAGCGCGGCCCATTCGGCGGCGGGCTTCGGCCGGCCGGTGCCCATCGCCTCAAAGGCCTCGGCCATGCCCGCGGCGGCGCCATGCGGCAGGCCGGCGATGATGGCGCCGGCGGCGAAGACCTCCGGATAGGTGGCGAGCAGGCTGGTCGTCATGGCGCCGCCGGCCGACAGGCCGGTGACGAAGATGCGGGCCGGGTCGATGCCCTGCGCCGTCACCAGATGGGCGATGGCGGCACGGATCGAGGCGACCTCGCCCTGGCCGCGGGTGGTGTCGCCGCTCTCGAACCAGTTGAAGCAGCGGTTGGGGTTGTTGGCCTGGCGCTGCTCGGGCAGCAGCAGGGCGAAGCCGCCGGTCGCGGCGAGGCTGGTCCAGCCGCTGCCCTGGGCATAGCCGGCGGCGGTCTGGGTGCAGCCATGCAGCGCCACCACCAGCGGCGCACCGCGCTGCAGGCCCGGCGGCAGATAGGTCAGCATGCGGAGCGCCCCGGGGTTGGCGCCGAAATCGGTCAATTCGGTCAGGTCGGCCTCGGTCGCCGCCGGGGCGGAGCCGGCGGTCATCCGCTCGCGCTGCTGGCGCACGAGGTCGGCGAGGCGGCTGCGGATCTGGTTCACGGCAAAATCCTTTCGGGAGGCGGCAGTCAGGCCCCCGTCGTCCAGCTATCAGCGCGCCATCCTGCCAGCGGTTTCGCTGCGGTGCAGCATAAACCTGCGAGGCTGTATTTGCCGGATCGCCGGGAACAGCTGCTGGCCGTGAACGTTCAGGGAACATAACCCCCGAACGGAGGCGCAGCATGTCCGATACCCCCGAGAACCCGAAGCTGGATCCCGAGCCCGGCTCCAATACCATCAAGGACCCGGATGACTGGACCACCGGCGACGAGCGCATGACCGGCGCCCAGGCCAGCTATCTGAAGACC
>JAQGIA010000108.1 GCA_028291445.1 Belnapia sp. | reverse complement strand
TGCAGCTGATGGCGAAGCAGAAGCTGAAGGGCTACTACGGCAACATCGGCGAGAAGCAGTTCCGCAAGTATTACGAGGAGGCCGTGCGCCGCAAGGGCGACACCTCCGAGAACCTGATCGGCCTGCTGGAGCGCCGCCTGGACTGCGTCATCTACCGGATGAAGCTGGCCGTCACGCCCTTCGCCGCGCGGCAGTTCGTCAACCACGGCCATATCACCATCAACGGCAAGCGGCTCAACATCCCCTCCTACCAGGTCAAGGACAACGACCTGATCGAGGTGAAGGAGAAGTCGAAGCAGCTCACCGCCGTGCTCGATGCGGCGCAGAGCGGCGAGCGCGACGTGCCGGAGTACCTGGAGATTGACCATCGCGCCATGCGCGGCCGCTACCTGCGCGCGCCGAAGCTGGCCGATGTGCCCTATCCCGTGCAGATGGAACCGAACCTCGTGGTCGAGTTCTACTCCCGCTAAATCGGCAATCATCGCCGCGACAGGCGCCGGGCCCGCAAGGGTCCGGCGTTTTTCGTTTGGCAGGCCGCCGGCTTCGGGCCATCTCGGCCGCATGCTTCTGCTCAACCTGCTCCTCGCCGCCCTATTGCCGGTCGCCGGCGTCATGGCCAGCCTCATCGGCATCGGCCATCCGCTCTGGGCGATGCCCGGGGTGCGGACCCTGGTGGTGCCGGCCCCCTATGCCTTCAGCATCTGGGGGCCGATCTTCCTCCTCGCCCTGGCCTGGGGCTTCTGGCAGGCGCGGCCGGCGCAACGCAGGGATCCGCAGGTTGCCCGGCTACGCGGCCCGGCGGCCGGTGCCTTCGGCCTGATGCTGGCCTGGATGGTCGCCGCGCAGTTCACGCCCAATGGCTGGCATCTGCTGGCCATCATGCTGGCCCTGCTGGTGGCGGCCTTGCTCGCCTTCCGCCGCGCCGTCGCCGTGCCGGCCACCACCGCCGGCTGGCGCTGGATCGCCCGGCCGCTGTTCGGCCTGCTCGCCGGCTGGATCTCCGCCGCGGCCGTGGTCAACCTCTCGGGCGCCGCCGAGGCCGAGGGCTTCGGCTGGTTCGGCGCCGCCCCCAGCCTGGTCGCCATGGGCCTGGTCCTGCTCGCCGCCTGGATCGCCACCGCCATGCTGCGCCGCGGCCGTGGCGACCTCTGGTATGCCGGCGCGGTGGTCTGGGCGCTGGTCGCCGTCATCGTCGCCAATGTCACCGGCCGTGCCCCGGACCCCGCCGTCGCCCTGGTCGCCGCGCTGGGCATCGTCATGGTCGCGGTCGCCAGCTTCCTCGCCCGCCGCCAGTCCGCAGGCGCGCGGTCCTATCCCGGATAGGCCGCGAACGGCCCATGCAGCGGCCGCGGCAGCAGCGGCATGGCATGCGCCGCCGCCAGCAGCAGTGCCCGCTTGGGCGAAGGCGCCGAGGCCACCGAGGCGCGCAGCCGCTCCAGCCCGGCAGACCGATCGCCATGGCGGATCAGCTCCCGCCCCATGATCCAGGCATTCTCCGCCTCCGCCCGCCGCCGCATGCGGTCCAGCCGCCCGGCACCGAGCCGCTCCGCCAGCGCCGCATTGCCGTAGATCGCCGCCATGGCCGGGGCGAAGGCGGCCGCGTCGAAGGCCATCCGGCGATAGGCGCTGCCCTGGCGTTCCCGCACATACAGCAGGGGCTCGGCGTCCGCGACGCCGGCGAAGGGGCCCTGCATCGCCAGGCGGATCCAGTATTCCCAATCCTCGCCGTAGCGGAGATGCGCGAGAAAGGGGCCGGCCCGCAGCAGGGCCTCCCGCCGCAGCAGCAGATGCCCGCCATTGACGAAAAGGTTCTGGATCAGCAGCCGCTCCAGCAGATCCCCGGAGGGGAAGGGGCCGGATTTCAGCCGCAGCGGCAGGTCGCCCGGTGCGGCCTCCTCGGCCATCACCGCATAGCCGCCATGGGCGCCGACCGCCTGGGGTGCCGCCGCCAGCGCCGCCACCAGCCGCTCCAGCGCATCGGGCGCCAGCCAGTCATCGGCATCGAGGAAGACCACCGCCTCGCCCCGGGCCTCCGCCATGGCCCGGCTGCGGGCGGCGGAGACGCCCTGGTTCTCCTGCCGCAGCAGCCGCAGCCGGCGGTCGCGCCGGGCGGTGACCACCTCGGCGGTGCCGTCGCTGGAGCCGTCGTCGACCACGATCATCTCCCAATCCTCGAAACCCTGGGCGAGGACGCTATCGACCGCCGGCCCGATGAAGCGGGCGACGTCGTAGGCCGGGGTCAGGATGGAGACGGCGGGGGCGGGGGTGGCGAGATCACGCATCATCGCCTGCGCGTGCCACGCCCGGTGCCGGACCGGGGATCACGGCTGCGCGCCCACGCGGGCTTGTGTTGCAAAGGCCCATCCAGCCGCGTGCCGCCACCCCTACAGACGCCCTGCACCCCGCCTGCCGGATAGCGCATGCCTGCCGCCGCCCCGCCCGGCACCGCGGCGGCGATGCCGGCCAGTTCCGGCGCGGTCAGCGACACCGCCAGGGCACCCAGGTTCTCCTCCAGCCGCGGCAGGTAGCGAGTGCCAGGGATGGCGACCGAAAGGCCGCCGAGACTGCGGCGGGGAAGCGCCACCAAGGGCTTTTCTCCTTCGTTGTCAGGCGGCGCCGTCAGATGCGCGCCATCAGGTGGCCCGCAGCACCCGCCCGGCTACCGCATCCAGCTTCGCCAGCATCGCCGGGTCACGCTGCTCCGGCGCGGTGATCAGCGCATGGTCCAACGCCCGGTCGCAGCCGGCGGGGCAGGGACCCCGGGGGGCGGCCAGCTTCGGTACCACTGCCTTGACCAGCGCCCGCGCCTTGTCGGCATTGGCGAACAGCACCTTCACCACCTGGTCGACGGTGACGTGGTCGTGGTCCGGGTGCCAGCAATCGAAATCCGTCACCATGGCGACCGTCGCGTAGCAAAGCTCCGCCTCGCGGGCGAGCTTGGCCTCCGGCATGTTGGTCATGCCGATGACGCTGCAGCCCCAGGACCGGTACAGCTCGCTCTCGGCCTTGGTGCTGAACTGCGGACCCTCCATCACCAGGTAGGTCCCGCCGCGCGTCACCGGCAGCGCCAGGCCGCGCGCCGCATCCTCCAGCGCGTCGCCGAGCCGCGAGCAGATCGGATGCGCCACCGAGACATGCGCCACGCAGCCGCAGCCGAAGAAGCTTTTCTCCCGGGCGAAGGTGCGGTCGATGAACTGGTCGACGATGACGAAATGCCCGGGCGGCAGCTCCGCCTTCAGCGAACCCACCGCCGAGAGCGACAGGATCTCGGTGACGCCGGAGCGCTTCAGCGCATCGATATTGGCGCGGTAGTTCAGCGCGGAGGGCGGTGTCGGATGGCCCCGCCCATGCCGCGGCAGGAAGATGCAGCGCACCCCGCCGAGCCGGCCGAACAGCAGCTCATCCGAGGGGTCGCCCCAGGGGGTTGCCACCTTCCGCCATTCCCGGTCCTCCAGCCCGTCGATGTCATAGAGGCCGGAGCCGCCGATCAGGCCGATGACGGGTTTGATGGACGCGGACATGCGTTGCTCCTCGGAATGCGTTCAGCGGCTTTTGGAACACGGTCGCGCCAGGATCAACCGATGCCGCGGCGGGGCGGTGGCCGGGCGGTGACCGGCATAGCATGCTGGCGGCGTGCCGCGCCTGGCGGGACGCAATCCCCGGAGCCTGCCCATGCTCGCCCGCCTCATCATCCTGCTCGCCCTGCCCCTGCTGATCGCCTGTGCGCCGGGGGTCACGCCGGTCGAGAGCGACCGGATCGAGCGCGGCACCGCGCTGCCGCCACCCGGCTTGATCCCGCCGGCACGCTGAACCAGGCGCTGAATTGAAAAGAGCCGCCCGAGGGCGGCTCCTTCCGGATCATCCAGCCTGGGCCAGGCCGGTCGGCTTTAGTGGACGTCGGCCCAGACCCGGCGCTTCACCGCATAGGCGAGCCCGCCGAGCACGCAGAGGAACAGGATGACCTTCACCCCCATCGCCTTGCGTTGCTCGAGCTCCGGCTCGGCTGCCCAGGTCAGGAACTGCGAGACGTCCCGCGCCATCTGCTCGACGGTCGATTTGGTCCCGTCGTGGAATTCCACCTGCCCTTCCGAGTTGAGCGGCGCCGGCATGGCGATCTGGTGGCCGGCGAAATACTTGTTGTAGTGCATGCCTTCGGCGACATGCACGCCGGCCGGCGGCTCCTCGTAGCCCATCAGCAGCGCATGGATGTAATCCGCGCCGCCTTCCCGGGCCTTGGTGATGACCGAGAGATCCGGCGGATAGGCCCCGTTGTTCGCCGCCCGCGCCGCATTCTCGTTGGCGAAGGGGGAGTGGAAGCGATCGGCGGCGCGGCCCGACCGCTCCACCATCTGGCCTTCGTCGTTCGGCCCGTCCATCACCTGCACGGTGGCGGCGATGCCGGTGACCTCGGCCTCGGACAGGCCCAGCTCGCGCAGGTTGCGGTAGGACAGCTGGTGCATGGCGTGGCAGCTGGCGCAGACTTCCTTGTAGACCTGGAAGCCGCGCTGGGCCGAGGCCCGGTCGAAGCTGCCGAACAATCCGTCGAAGGAGAAGCGGGTATCCGGGATGTGGATTTCCCCCTCGGCCGCCTGGGCCGGCTGGCTTGCCACCCCGGCGCCGGCCACCAGGCCGATGCCCAGCGCCAGGGCCCGGAGTCCCTTGGACCCCAGGATCCGCGACCCGAGGCTGCGATAACCGACCATCAGGCCTTCTCCATCGGCTTGCTCATGGCGCCGGCGGGCAGCGGCCCACCGCCCAGCACCGGGCGGGAAATGCTCGCCGGCAGCGGCAGCGGCCGTTCCAGCCGGCCGAGCAGCGGCAGGATCACCAGGAAGTACAGAAAGTAATAGGCCGCGGCCACCCGGCTGATGGTCACGTAGGGCTCCTCCGCCGGCTTGCCGCCGCACCAGAGCAGCACGCAGAAGGACACGCACCACAAGGCGAAGAAGGCCCGCGTCAAGGGGCGGAACCGCAGCGACCGCACCGGGGAGGTATCCAGCCAGGGCAGCACGAACAGGACGGCGATCGAGCCGAACATCATCAGCACGCCGCCGAGCTTGTCCGGCACCGCGCGCAGGATCGCGTAGAAGGGCAGGAAGTACCATTCCGGCACGATATGCGGCGGCGTCACCATCGGGTTGGCCGGGATGTAGTTGTCGGCGTGGCCCAGCACGTTCGGGAAGAAGAAGACCAGCATCGCGAAGACCACGAGATAGGCGACGATCCCGACGCTGTCCTT
>JAQGIA010000025.1 GCA_028291445.1 Belnapia sp. | reverse complement strand
GGGGCTGCTCGACGCCGGCTGCGGCACCGGCGGCATGCTCGCCCGGGTCCGGCAGGCGCTGCCCGGCCTGCCGGCGACGGGCCTCGAGTATTTCCCGGCCGCCGCGGCCCGGGCCAGTGCGAAGGCCGGGGTGCCGGTGGCGGCGGGCACAGTGAACGCCCTGCCCTTCGCCGATGCCAGCTTCGGCGCCGTCGTCAACCTCGACGTGCTGTCGCATGCGGCGGTGGATCCGGCCGCCGCCCTCGCCGAATTCACCCGGGTGCTGGCCCCGGGAGGGCTGCTGGTGCTCAACCTGCCGGCCTTCGACTGGCTGCATTCGGCGCATGACATCCGGGTGCAGAACGCCCGGCGCTTCACCGCGGGCCGGGCGCGCGCCCTGCTGGCCGGCGCGGGGCTGACGATGATCCGGATACATTACTGGAACGCCATCCTGCTTCCACTTATGGTCGTGCAACGCAAAATTCTGGCACGCGCGCCCAGCCATGGCTCGGATGTCGCCCCGTTTTCGCCTTGGCTCGATCGTAGCTTGCACGCGGTGACCGTGCTGGAACGGCGGCTGATGGCGGCGGGGCTGCCATTTCCGGCCGGTGGTTCGGTCTTCGCTACCGCCAGTAAGGGCCGAGGTTGAGCGTCATGGGTTTCGAGGACCGCCGATTGGCTGCCGCATTGGCTGTGCCCGCCATCGGGCAACCGCCATCCCCCACCTATCCGGTGGGGCTTTCCATCGTGGTACCCGTCTATCGCGGCGCCGCCACGGTCGGCCGGCTGGTGGAGGCGCTCTCGGCGCTCCGCCCCGTCGGCGGGCTGGAAGTGGTGCTGGTCAACGACGGCAGCCCGGACAACTCCGGCGATGTCTGCCGGGCGCTGGCGGCCACCGCCCGCATCCCGCTGACCTATATCGAGCATGCCCGCAACTACGGCGAGCACAACGCGGTCATGACCGGCCTCCGCCATGCCCGTGGCGCCTATGTCATCACCATGGACGACGACCTGCAGAACCCGCCCGAGGAGGTCATCAAGCTCTATGATCACGCCCGGCTGGGCCAATGGGACGTGGTCTATACCCGCTACGCGGAGAAGCAGCACGAAGGGTGGCGCAACCTCGGCAGCCGCTTCGCCAACCGGGTGGCGGATGCGCTGCTCGACAAGCCCAAGGGCCTCTACCTCTGCTCCTTCCGCTGCATGAGCGCGCTGGTGGTGGCCGAGATCGCCAAGTACAGCGGGCCCTACCCCTATGTGGACGGGTTGATCATGCAGGTGACCCAGCGGATCGACAGCATCGAGGTGGTCCACCTGGCCCGCGCCGAGGGCCGGTCCAACTACACGATGAAGCGGCTCATCATGCTGTGGATGAACCTCGCCACCAATTTCTCCATCCTGCCGCTGCGCCTGGCCATCTTCGCCGGCGTGGCGATGGGCATCCTCGGGCTGATCGGCGCCGGGGTGGTGGTGGCGGAGGCGCTGGTCAGCGGCACGCCCTCCGGCTGGGCCTCCTCGATGACCACCACGCTGCTGGTCGCCGGCGTACAGTTTCTTATCCTCGGCGTGCTGGGCGAATACGTCGGCCGCGCCTTCCTCTCGGCCAATGGCAAGCCGCAGGGAGTGGTGCGCCAGTTGATCGCCGCCAGCGACCGCACCGATGCCGGTGCCGCTGAATGCCCAAGCCCGAGCGACCGTAAGGATACCATTGCATGACTGTCTATTGGGTCGCCCTCGCTGCGGCGATCCTCACCTCGCTCGGCGGCCAGGTCATGCTCAAGGCCGGCGCCATCGCCGAGGGCCATTTCATCGCCCAGCTGCTGCGCCCCAGCACCATATTCGGGCTGGTCGCCTATGGCGGCGCCGCGCTGCTCTATATCGTCGCGCTGCGCCGCATCCCGATGAGCGTGGCGCTGCCCTGCACCGCCGCCAGCTATGTCGCGGTGGTGGTGATCGGCCATCTGATGTTCGGCGAGGCGCTCGGGGCGCAGAAGCTGGCGGCGATCGGCCTGATCTGCGGCGGCGTGCTGCTGCTGGCCACTTCCCAGGGATAACCGGCCCTGGCGGGCGCGGCGGGTGCCGGGGCCGAATTTGACCCTGCCCCTGGCGCGCGGGACCATGCTGCAGCGCGACAGGAGACCCCGCATGACCGAACTCTGGCGGCTTTCGGCCACCGACCTCGCCGGCCGCATCCGCCGGCGCGAAGTCTCCGCCCGGGAGGCCGCGGCCGCCGCCCTGGCCCGGCTGGAGGCGGTGAACCCGCGCATCAACGCGGTCATCGCGCATGACCCGGCCGAGACGCTGGCCGCCGCCGATGCGGTGGATGCGGCCATCGCCCGCGGCGAC
Source organism: Belnapia sp. (assembly GCA_028291445.1). Taxonomy (GTDB): domain Bacteria; phylum Pseudomonadota; class Alphaproteobacteria; order Acetobacterales; family Acetobacteraceae; genus Belnapia. The sequence goes on along the minus strand of JAQGIA010000025.1, from coordinate 1,223 downwards.
GACCCTGGCCCGCTCGGCGGCGTGCCGATCACCGTCAAGGTCAACCTGGACCAGGCCGGCTGGGCCACCACCAACGGACTCCGCATCCAGGCCGATGCCGTCGCCGGGCATGACAGCCCGGTGCTGGCCAATCTGCGGAAGGCCGGCGCGGTGGTGGTCGGGCGGACCAATACCCCGGCCTTCTCGCTCCGCTGGTTCACCCGCAACTCGCTGCATGGCGCGACGCGGAACCCACGCGACCCCGGGCTGACCCCGGGCGGCTCCTCCGGCGGCGCGGCGGCGGCGGTGGCTGCCGGCATCGGCGCCCTGGCGCATGGCACGGATATCGGCGGCTCCATCCGCTATCCGGCCTATGCCTGCGGCGTGCATGGCCTGCGCCCGACCATCGGCCGGGTCCCCGCCTGGAACCAGACCGGGCCGGACCGCTTCATCGGCGCCCAGCTCATGGCGGTCTCCGGCCCCATCGCCCGCACCATCGCCGACCTCCGCCTCGGCCTTCAGGCCATGAGCGCGGCGGATGCCCGCGATCCCTGGTGGACACCGGCCCCGCTCGAAGGCCCGGCCTACCCGAAGCGCGCCGCCTTCTGCATCGCCCCCGAGGGCATGCCGGTGGCGCCCGAGGTCGCCGCCGCGCTGCGCGATGCGGCCAAACGCCTGGAGGCCGCCGGCTGGACAGTGGAGGAAGTCGCCGCCCTGCCGCCCCTGGCCGAGACCGCCCAGCTCCAGGCCCTGCTCTGGCTGGCCGAGACCCGGCGCGGCGGCGGCACCGCCTTCGCGCGGGAGGCCGACCCCGATGCGCTGGCAGTCTATGGCTACATGGAGCGGCTCTGCCCGGAGCCCGACCTCAACGCCTTCCAGGATGCGCTGCAGCGCCGGGTCGGTTTGCTGCGGGAATGGCTGATGTTCCTCGAGCGTTACCCGGTGGCGATGATGCCGGTGTCCGGCGCACTGCCGTTCCGCGACCACGCGGACATCGAGAGCTTCGAAGGATTCCAGCGGATCCTCGCGGCGCAATTGCCGCAGGTCGGCCTGCCACTGCTCAGCCTGCCGGGCCTGGCGGTCAGCACCGGGCTGGTGGGCGGCGTGCCGGTCGGCGTCCAGCTCGTCGGCGGCCGCTACCGGGAGGATATCCTGCTCGCCGCGGCGGAGGCGATCGAGGCCGGCGGCACCCCGCCCTCCCCCATCGACCCGGCCTGATGCGTCGTCTCATCCCGTTGCTGCTG
>JAQGIA010000676.1 GCA_028291445.1 Belnapia sp. | reverse complement strand
CTGTTGCGGGAGGGGTTGCTGGCCCGGCTACGGGAGCTGGTGGCGACCTGGGCGGAGTGCCGCGACCATGCCGGGCGCATCGCCGCCGGGGCAGCCGGGGAGCCGGCCACATCCGCCCGCCTGCCCGGACATGTGGATGCGCTGCTGGTGGGCCTGTCCGGCCTCGCCGCCGCCGCGGCCGTGGCGCTGTGCTGCGGCTTCTGGATCCTGGCCGGCTGGCCGGGCGGCGCGACGGCGGCGATGATGGCGGCGGTCGGCACCAGCCTCTTTGCCCAGTTGGACGACCCCGCCCCCGCCATCCTGCGCTTCATGCAAGGCTCCGTCCTGGCGATCTGCATCGCCGGCGCCTACCTGTTCGCGCTGCTGCCGGCGGTGGATGGCTTCGTGCCGCTGCTGGTGGTGATCGGCATCCTCTATATCCCGCTCGGCGCGCTGCTGGCGGTGCCGGCCCTGGCCCCGCGCGTCGCTCCGGTCGCCATCAACGGCTTCGCGTTGATCGCCCTGCAATCCAGCTACACGGCGGATTTCGCCAGCTTCCTCGAAGGCGGCATCGCGCTGCTCTTCGGCTTCGGCGTGGCGCTGGTGGTTACCCGGCTGCTGCGCAGCATCGGCGTCGCGCTGCGGGTCACCCGGCTGGTCGAGGCCGACCGGCGCGACCTGCTGCGGCTGGCCGAGGGGCGCCGCACGGCCGATCCCGCCAGCATCGCCGCCGCCATGCTGGACCGTTTCGAGGCGCTGGCGGCCAGGCTCGGCGCGGCCGATGCCGAGGCGCTCGGCCTGCGCGAACTCGCCGAGCTACGCGCCGCCTTCAACCTGCTGCGGCTGCGCCAGGCGCTGCCGGGGCTGGCCGCCGCCTGCCAAGGCCCGGTCGAGGCGGCCATCGCCGCCATCGCCCATGGCGCTTCCGGCACGTTGGAACGGATCGACGCTGCCCTGGCGATGACGCTGGCGGCGCAACCGCCGGCCCGGACGGCTGCCCTCGCCCTCTCCGGCCTCCGGCTGGCGCTGTTCCCGGCGGCGGCGCCACCGCCTGTGCCGATCCCGGAGTCGACCGCATGATGGCCGAATTCGATATCCTCGGCGTCTATGTGCCGGCGCTGCTGGTCTGGGCCCTGCTGGCCCTGCTGCTCGGCGGGCTGCTGCGGCGGAGTTTCACCCGCGCCGGGCTCTACCAGCGCATCTGGCATCCGCCGCTGTTCGATGCCGCCGTCTTCCTGCTTCTGCTCGGCGGCATCGTCGGCCTCGCCGCCTGGCTGCCCAACCCCTGGATGACCCCATGAAGCGCCTTGCCGGCCGCATCGCCATCACCCTCGTCGCCAGCCTGCTCGCCATCGTCGTCGGTTGGCAGCTCTGGGACTACTACATGCTGGCGCCCTGGACGCGGGATGGCCGGGTGCGGGCCGATGTCATCGGCATCACCCCGGATGTCTCCGGCCTGGTCGCCAACGTGGCGGTGCAGGACAACCAGGCGGTCGAGCGCGGCGCGGTGCTGTTCGAGATCGACCGCGCCCGCTTCGAACTGGCCGTCCAGCAGGCCGATGCCGCCAGCCTGGCCCGCTGGAGCGTCTATCAGCAGGCCCAGCGGGATGCCCAGAGGCTGGCCCGGCTGGACCAGAGCGCGGTCTCTGTCCAGGCCCAGGAACGCGCCGTCTCCCAGGCCCAGCAAGCCGCCGCCGCCTACCAGCAGTCGGTGGCCGATCGCGACGTGGCACGGCTGAACCTGGCCCGGTCGCGGGTGATCGCGCCGGTCAGCGGCACCGTCACCAACCTCGAGCTGCGTCCCGGCGATTACGTCACTGCCGGCCAGGCCATCTTCGCCCTGGTCGATACCGGCACGCTCCGGGTGGAGGGCTATTTCGAGGAAACCAAGCTGCCCCGCATCGCCCCGGGCGCCCCGGCCAGCGTCCGGCTCATGGGGGACAGCGGGGTGATCGGCGGACATGTCGAGAGCATCGCCGGCGCCATCGAGGACCGCGACCGTGCCGCCGGCCCCAACCTGCTGGCCAATGTAAATCCGAGTTTCAGCTGGGTGCGGCTGGCCCAGCGGGTGCCGGTGCGCATCGCCATCGATTCCCTGCCGCCGGGCACCCGGCTGCTGCCGGGCCGCACCGCGACGGTGAGCATCGGGCCGCTTCAGTAGGGCCGATGGGCCCGGCAGGACTCGAACCTGCAACCAAACCGTTATGAGCGGTCCGCTCTGACCATTGAGCTACAGGCCCCCGGTACAACCCGGGTCAGTACCACTCGCGGCTGGCACCGCGAGAGAAATGCCGGGCGGCGCGGTATCTGGCAAGCGCCCAAGGTATCTGGCAAGCGCCCAGAAGGTCCGGGCGGATCGGTGGACCCGTCACGGACCGACCGGCCGGGTCCGGCGGCGGCCAAGCGCCGGCGCCGCCAGCAGCAGGGCGCAGCCGACCCAGGCCAGCGCCTCCAGATTGGCCGGGCCTTCCTGCACCGCCCCCACCAGCGCCGCCGCGACCAGCGCGCCGGCGGCCCAGCCGCCGCTCCGGGGTCCCGGCCAATCCGCCAGCAATGCCTGCGCCAGCACCGCCACCAGCGGCACGGCGAAGGTGGCCAATGGAAAATCGCGGTAGCGCGGGTCGAAGACCAGCAGCAATTGCAGCACCAGCGCCGTGAGCAGGAACAGGAAAACGAGGTCCTCGAAGGCCCAGCCGCGCCAGCCGCGCCAATCCGCCCGCAGCACCGTGCGCAGCTGGGCCAGGGCCGCCGCCCCGCTGCGCGGCGC
>JAQGIA010000641.1 GCA_028291445.1 Belnapia sp. | reverse complement strand
CGGGCTGGCGCTGCTCACGGATTGGGGCACCGCCTGGGACAAGCGCATCGCCTGGTCGGGCTGGGTCGCCTGGGCGCGCATCCTCCAGCAATCCGCCACGGCCCGGCGCTGGCCGGAACTGCTGCCGGGGCTGAACGGGCTCGGGCTGGTCGGCTGAACCGTTCCGGGGCATCCTCCGCGGCAATAGTCCACCCCGGGGAGACACCATGTCCAGGATCACGCGGCGCGCCACCTTCGCCGGCCTGCTTGCAGCACCCATGATCGCCCGCGCCCAAGGCACGGTCCAGGGCGCGGCCCAAGGCGCCGATTGGCGGCCGAACCAGCCGCTGCGCATCATCGTCCCCGCCGCGCCCGGCGGCACGGCCGATATCAGCGCCCGGCTGCTGGCGCCCTTCCTGCAAGGCCATTTCGGCCAGAATTGCGTGGTCGACAACCGCTCCGGCGCCGGCGGCGTCATCGGCACCGCCGAGGTGGTCCGTGCCGCGCCCGACGGCCTCACCATGCTGCTCGGCAATATCGGGCCGCAGGCGATCGGCCTCTCGCTCTATCGCACCCTGCCCTACGCGAAGGACAGCCTGCTGCCGGTTTCCGGCACGGTGCGGGGGCCGAATGCGCTGGTGGTGCGCCAGGGCCTCCCGGCGAAAACCGTGCCGGAGCTGGTGGCGCTGCTGAAGGCCGATCCGGGGAAGTACAGCTTCGGTTCGCCCGGCGTCGGGCAATCCCCGCATCTCACCGGGGTCTGGTTCAACCAGGCGACCAAGACCGAGGCGATCCACGTGCCCTTCCGCGGCGCCGGCCCGGCGATGATGGAGCTGGTCGCCGGCAACATCGACTACATGTGGGACAACCTCACCAGCGGCATCCAGCAGGTCCGCGCCGGCAGCGTGCGGGCGCTGGCGGTCAGCAGCGCCGAGCGCAACCCGCAGCTGCCCGACGTACCGGCGGCGCGGGAAACCCTGCCGGAGTTGGCGCAGTTCGACGTGAACACCTGGTTCGGCATCTTCCTGCCGGCGGCGACGCCGCGGCCGATCGCGCAATCCATCAACTCGGCGATGCAGCTTTGGCAGGAGACGCCCGAGGTGAAGGCGCGCTGGCGCGAGATGGGCGGCGTTTCCCTGCATGGCTCGCTCGAGGATTACGCCCGCTTCGTCCGCGCCGAGGAGGAGAAATGGGGCCGGGTCATCCGCCAGGAGGGCCTGCAGATGGATCTCAGCTGATGGTCGCCCTCACCCGCCGCGCGGCGCTGGCCCTGCCCGCGCTGCTGCCGGTCTCGGCTGTCGCGCAGACCGCCTGGCGGCCGCGCAGCCAGATGCGGATCGTCGTCGGCTCGGCCGCCGGCGGCACCACCGATGTCATGGCGCGGCTGGTGGCGCAGCACCTGCAGGCGCGGTGGGGCACGCCCGTCGTGGTCGAGAACCGCACCGGCGCCGGCGGCACCATCGGTACCATGGAGGTGGTCCGCGCCCGGCCGGATGGGCTGACCCTGTTCAAGGGCAACATCGGGCCGCAGGCGATCGCCTATTCGCTGTTCCGCAACCTGCCCTATACGCCGGCCCAGCTCACCAACATCGCCGGCACCATCCGCGGGCCGAACGTGCTGGTGGTGAACAGCGACAGTCCGGTGAAGACCATGGCGGAGTTCGTCGCCTGGCTGCGCGCCAACCCGGGCAAGATCAGCTTCGCCTCGACCGGCGTCGGGCAATCGACGCATCTCTCCCCGGTCTGGATGCTGCAATTGCTGCAGGTGGAGGCGATCCACGTGCCCTTCCGCGGCAGCGCCCCGGCGCAGACCGAGCTGCTGGCCGGCAACATCGGCTTCCTGGTCGACAACCTGACCGGGGTGATGGAGCAGATCCGCGGCGGCCGGGTGCGCGCCCTGGCGGTGACCGGCGCCGAGCGCAACGCCCAATTGCCGGAGGTGCCGACCATGCGGGAGACCCTGCCGGAACTGGCGAGCTACGAGGTGAATACCTGGTTCGGCCTGTTCGGCCCGGCCGGGTTGCCGGCCGAGATCACCGCGTCGCTGAACGCCGAGGTGAACGCCTACCTCGACCTGCCGGATACGCGGCGCCGCTTCGACGAGCTGGGCGGCGTGCCCTTCAAGGTGACGCCCACGGCCTTCGATGCCTTCATCGCCGGCGAGATCGCCAAATGGCGCGGCGTCATCCAGAAGGAAGGCCTGCAGCTCGACGTGAGCTGACCCGCGCGGCCGGTGGATTGGCGCCCGCTTCCCGCTCTGCCTAGCATGGGGTTCACAGCGGGCGGGCGTGGCTGATGCAATTATGGGTCGTGGTGACGCTGACCGCCGCGCTGTTCCAGTGCTGGCGCACCGCCATGCAGCAGAAGCTGCGCGGCCAGCTCTCGGTCAATGCGGCGGCGGTGGTGCGCTACCTGTACGGGGTGCCGGTCGGGGCGGCGCTGCTGGCCAGCTACATGGCCGCCACGGGCGGGTCGTTGCCCAGCCTCGATGCGACCTTCCTGCTGCTCTGCGCCGCCGGCGGGCTCGGCCAGATCCTCGGCACCAACCTGCTCATCATGGCCTTCGGCCATCGCGGCTTCGCGGTCGGCACCGCCTATGCCAAGACCGAGGCGGTGCAGGGCGCCATCCTCGCCCTGGTGCTGCTGGGCGAGCACATCTCCGCCCTGGCCTGGCTCGGCATCGCCATCGGCGTCGGCGGCGTGCTGTGGCTGTCGCTCGCGGGACGCGCGGCCTCCTTGCGGGAATTGGCCCGGGCGACGGTGCAGCCGGCGGCGGTCTGCGGCCTGGCGGCGGGGTTCTTCTTCGCGCTGACCAGCGTGCTGGTGAAGGCGGCCAACCTGTCGCTGCCGGGGGATGACCCGATCCTGCGCGCGCTGGTGACGCTGGTGGTCGCCAATGTGCTGCAAACCCTGATGCAGGGAAGCTGGCTGCTGGCCCGCGAGCCGATGCAGCTGCGCGCGGTCTTCACCACATGGCGGACCAGCGCCCAGGTCGGCGCGCTCTCGGCCTGCGGCTCCGCCTGCTGGTTCAGCGCCTTCGCCCTGGCGCCGGTCGCGCTGGTGCGCGCCGTGGGCCAGGTGGAGATCCTGATGACCCTGCTGTTCAGCCGCTTCTACCTGAAGGAATCGCCGAGCCGGGCGGAAGTGTTCGGCGCGTTGACGGTGGTGCTGGGGGTGGTGCTGGTGCTGGCCGGGCGCTGACGCCAGGGTCGCGGGGGCGTGCGCCATCTGGACCAGGGTTCATGCCCTGGTGGCTTGGTCGTCCATGTCGGCGGCCTAGGTGTCCAAGGCTGCCCGCGCGACACCCCTGATGCAGGATGCACCCATGCGAACCCTCATGCGGATCATCGTATCGCCCACCCGCTTCGCCGTGGCCTTGCTGGCCGCTGGCGTCATCGTTCCCGGCCTCATCGCTCCCAGGCCGGCCCTGGCCGACGACAGCAACGGCGAAGGGATCGACCGGATGGTACCCGGCATGACCGGCAACCTGCCCGGGGTCCGGGCGACCGGCGCCTCGATGCAGCGCCCGGGGGCCGAGAACCCCGAAATGCGATCCTTCCGCTTGGCCCCGGCCGCGCCGGCGCAGGCTGCCGCCACGGCCCCCGAGCCGCTGCCGGCTGCCCCCGCCTTGGCTGCCTCCAGCGTGGCGGCGTCCATGCCCGAGGTGGACCGGCTGCTCCAGGGCGCCGAGGCCGAGCTGCGCAGCCATCACAGCCGCCACGGTGCCCGCGAGGCCGATGGCAAGCTGGAACAGGCCGAGACGGCGCTGCTGAACGCCCAGGCGGCCGGCCTCGCGGTCCCGGCCGGGGCGATGACCCCGCTGCTGGAGGCGCGCACCGCGCTGCGGCGTGGCAACCGGGATGCTGCCGAGCGGGCGACCGAAGCGGCCGAACGGGCGGTCTCCCACCCCGGCTAAGGGTGCCGCCCCGAGCAGGATCGCCGGCCGCGGCACGGCGAAACGCGGGGCTCATCCGCCAGGGCGAGACGCTGGCTGCCTGAGGCAAGCTCAGCTCGGGCGAATGCGTCCGGGAATTAATTGGCTTACGCGAGTAGCAACCGAAGCCGCTGCATCCGTGCATGGCACGGCTGCAGCGGCTTCGGCCTTCGGCACGGGCTGGGCGCCGTCCCCTGCGGAACGGCGCCCGCGGCGATCAGGTCGCCGGGGTCTCGCTTTCGGTCGGTGCGGCGGGCGCTGGCGCCGGCGTGACGGCGGCAGCCATCTTCTCGGCCTTGCGCGCGGCGCGGGTCGCCGCACCCTTCTTCGCCGCCTCGGAACGGGCGGAGACGGCGGGAGCCTTCGGCGCCGCTGCCTTGCGCGGCGCGGCCTTCGTCGCCTTGGCAGGCGCCATGCGGGCAGGAGCCTTGCGGGCCACCGGCTTCTTCGTCGCGGCAGCGCGCTTCGGCGCCGCCTTCACCGCCTTCGCGGGGGCCTTGCGCGCGGCCGGCTTCTTCGCGGCAACCGCCTTCTTCGGCGCGGCCGTGCGAGTGGCGGCGCGCTTCGGCGCCGCCTTCACCGCCTTCGCGGGGGCCCTGCGGGCGACCGGCTTCTTCGTCGCGGCAGCGCGCTTCGGTGCCGCCTTCGCCGTCGCCTTGCGCGCGGGCGCCTTACGCGCGGGCGCCGTGCGGGCCGGCGCCTTGCGGGCAGGAGCCTTGCGGGCCGCCGGCTTCTTCGCCGCGGCGGCGCGCTTCGGCGCCGCCTTCACCGCCTTCGCGGGGGCCTTGCGCGCGGCCGGCTTCTTCGCGGCAACCGCTTTCTTCGGCGCGGCCGTGCGGGCGGCCGGCTTCTTCACCGCGGCGGCGCGGCCGCGTGCGGTGGCGGGCTTCTTCGCGGTGCGGCGGGTGGTGGACACGGCCATCGGCTGGGCGCGGCCAATGGCGGGGACGTCGGGGGTATCGGTCACGGGTGGGCTCTCCTTACGCATTCGACTGTGAGATGTGCGAGTGTGGTGCATCCGACCGGAGGCATTCGACCAGGGAATGGGCCGACGAAGGAACGGGCCTTCATGGCCGCGGTGGCGGCAGTCTCGGCGGTACGACGGCCACGCCGCGCGACGGGATCGCGCCTGGCTGCGTGGTCGTCGCGGTCCGGACCGAACGGGCAGCAAGCGGTGGCGGATGATCGGCGGCCGGTCGCCGCATCATTGGTCCGTCCTTCGCGTATCCGCCGCGGAGCGCTAAGATTTCGCCCTGCGTCGGCGCGGAATGGTCGGCGAATTCTGCTGCCGCCACGCCGTTCCTGCCTGCGGTCCATGGACCGTCCTTCCCTGCTGCGGCACGATGCTGTCGGTATGCCTGCGATCCGTGCCGGTGCTTGCACCGTTGGACGAATCGCGGGCAACACCATGCGCGCAAACGCACGCTATCTGCACACGCAACCAGCCTGTCAACAGAAACCGCAATTCATGTTGCGCTTTTATGCGTGTGCGCGTTGCGGCGCCCTCCTGCGCGTGGGCGGCAATTGCAAACGGCCGCCGGATGTACCGGCGGCCGTCGTTCTCGACGCGGGTCCGCGTGGCTTCGGCGTCGCAGGTGCGACGCCGTCGCGTCAGCGCTGGTTCATCGGCACCACCGGGCGCTGCTCCGGCCCGGTGTAGTGCGACAGCGGGCGGATGAGCCGGTTGTCGGCGGCCTGTTCGATCACATGCGCCGACCAGCCGGTGACGCGGGCGGCGACGAAGATCGGCGTGAACAGCGGGATGTCGAAGCCCATCAGGTAGTAGGCGGGGCCGGCCGGGAAATCGAGGTTCGGGTGGATGTTCTTCTCCTTGAGCATCTTCGCCGCCAGCACGCGGGAGGTGTTCATCCAGGTGTTGTCGCCGACCACCTCGGCCATCTTCTCGGCGTATTTGGTCATCGTCGGCACGCGACTGTCGCCGGTCTTGTAGACCCGATGGCCGAAGCCCATCACCAGCGCCTTGTGGTCGAAGCGGGTCGAGAGCCACTCCTCGGCGTGGTCGGGGCCGCCGACCTCCTTCAGCATATGCATCACGGCCTCGTTGGCGCCGCCGTGCAGCGGGCCCTTCAACGCGGCGATGCCGGCGGTGATGGCGCCGTGGATATCGGCCCCGGTCGAGGTGACCAGCCGCGCGGTATAGGTCGAAGCGTTGAAGGTATGCTCGGCATAGAGGATGAGGGAAACGTCGAAGGCCTTCAGCACCTCCGGCGCCGGCACCTTGCCGAAGACCAGGTTGAAGAAATTCTCGCCGAAGCTATGGGCCGGGTTCGGCTCGATCGGCTCGAGCCCCTTGCTGGCGCGATGCGCGGCGGCGATGGCGGTCGGGATCTTGGCCAGCAGCCGGGCAGCCTTGCGGCGGGTTGCGGGCTCGCTGACGTCGGCGCTTTCGGGATCCTCCATCCCCATGAAGGAGACGGCGGTGCGGATGGCGTCCATCGGATGGCCGCCGTGCGGGAACTCCTTGATGACGCGGTGCAGCGCCGGACTGATGGCGCGCTGGGCAGCGACCTCGGCGTTGAAGGCGGTGAGCTGCGCCTTGGTCGGCAGCTCGCCGTTCCACAGCAGGTAGGCGACCTCCTCGAAGCTGCACTCCTCGCACAGCTCCTGCACCGCATAGCCGCGGTAGGTCAGGCTATTGGTCTCGGGCATCACCTTGGAGACGGTGGAGACATCGGCGTAGACGCCGACGAGGCCCTTCTTGATGTCGGGGGTGGGTTCGCTCATGGCTGGTTCTCCCGTTGCGTGAGGATGGCGGGCGGGGGCGGCGGGTGCCGCCCCTCCTTGGTCAGCAGATGGCCCGGCTTGGACGATGCCCGGCTGGGAAGACGGCGGCTCAGAAGATGCCCGGCTTGCCCTCGGCCACGCTGCCGGCCGGCATGGCGACGTTCAGCAGGTGCAGCTCGCCGGCCGGGATCCTGGCCAGGTCCTGCACGTCGGCGAGGAAGCGGTTGCTCTCCCGCGCCGAGATGAGGCCATCGGTCATGATCTGGAACTTGTTGATGTAGTCGGCCCGGCCGAAGGGCCTGGCGCCGTTCGGATGGGCATTGGCCACCGCCATCTCGTCGACCAGCGTCGTGCCGTCCTTCAGGAAGATCTCCACGCGGCCGCCGAAGGACAGCTCGTTCGGATCGCGTGAATGATAGCGCCGGGTCCATTCCGGATCCTCGGTGGTCTCGATCTTGTGCCAGAGGCGGATGGTATCGGCGCGGCCGGCCCGCTTCGGGGCATAGCTGTCCACATGGTGCCAGCGGCCGTCCTGCAGGGCGACGGCGAAGATGTACATGATGGAATGGTCGAGCGTCTCGCGGCTCGCCTTCGGATCCATCTTCTGCGGGTCGTTGGCGCCGGTGCCGATCACGTAATGGGTGTGGTGGCTGGTGTGGATGACGATCCGCTCGATCTCGTCGGTCGAGGGGATGCTCTCGCGCATGCGGAAGGCCAGGTCGATGAGCGCCTGGGACTGGTATTCGTCCGAGTGCTCCTTGGTGTAGCTGTCCATGATGGCGCGCTTGGCCTCGCCGGGCGCCGGCAGCGGCACCTCGTAGTAGACCGGGCCATAGGCGGCCGCGCGGCCTTCCTTGTCGGCCATGGTGC
>JAQGIA010000626.1 GCA_028291445.1 Belnapia sp. | reverse complement strand
GTCCTTCTGCTCGACAACCGGCTTGAGGGCGATCGCCAGGGCGGAATTGCTGACGCCGAGCACCAGGTCCACGGTGTCCCGATCGAACCATTGCCGGGCTATCGCCAAGCCAACGTCGGATTTATTCTGATGGTCGGCGACCAGCAGGTCCACACCGACATCCGGATTGCCGGCCTGGAATTCACGGATGGCCTGGCGCGCGCAGGCGACGCTCGTGGGCCCTGAAATGTCGCGGTAGGCGCCGGACATGTCTTGCAGCAGCCCGACGCGCAATGTCTGGTCGGGGCTGCGCGGCTGCGCCGAGAGCGGCCCGGCATATACCGCGGCACTGGCCAATCCGGCGCCGATCGCGGCGCGGCGGGACAAAATCATGCGTATTCCTCCTTTGCGGGCGGGCTCTTCACGGGCCGCCTCCGCACCAGCATCGCGCCGCTCCGGCACATCAGGCAAGCGGCCCTGCCGGAACGCCCGCCTGACGCGAGGCATCCGGTTCCGTTCCGGGCATATGCATGCCGCCAGCCGCGCGGAAGCGGGCTATCGGCCGGGCGCCCGGCTTCGTAAGCTGGCGCGGAGATGCCGGTCAGAGCATCCCGAATGTCCAGGAAGCGGAGTCGCAAAAAATGAACAGGCTTGATGGCAAGGTCGCGTTGATTTCGGGCGCAGCGCGCGGCATCGGCGGGGAATCCGCCCGCATGATGGCGAAGGCGGGTGCGACGGTGGTGGTTGCCGACGTGCTCGATGATGCGGGGCGGCACACCGTCGATACGATCCGCAACGAAGGCGGCAAGGCGGAGTACATCCATCTCGACGTTACGCGCGAGGAGGACTGGACCGCCGCCATCGCTCTTGCCACCCGGCAGTTCGGCAAGCTCGACATCCTGGTGAACAATGCCGGTGTCTTCATCGGCAAGTCGATCGAGGAGATCAGCCTTGAGGAATGGAACAAACTCGTCGCCGTCAACATGACGGGCGTCTTCCTCGGCACCAAGCTCGCCGCCCCGGCATTGCGGGATGCAGCGAAGTCCAGCGAGCATGGCAGCGCCATCGTCAACCTCGCTTCCATCGCCGGGATCGTCGGCTCGCAGCTCGACCCGCTCTATTCGATGACCAAAGGCGGAGTGACACTGTTCACCAAATCCGCAGCGTTGGAATTCGGGCGCAAGGGCTATCGGATCAGAGTGAACTCGATCCATCCTGGCGTCATCGAGACGGATATGGGGGAGCAGACTTTCGCCGCCCGGGCGCGCCGCACCGGCAGCAACGACACCGCACCGGCACGACAGCTCGTGTCAGACTCGATACCATGGGGCCGGCTCGGCGTGGCGATGGACATCGCCAAAGGCATCGTGTTCCTCGCTTCCGACGATGCGGGCTACATGAACGGCGCCGGCCTGGTGGTGGATGGTGGCGTGACCGCGGCCTGAACCGGCGGGCGTGCAAGCTGCCGGCGTCAGGTATTTTCAACAGATAAGCCAAGCCGGTGCTTGCGGGCGAAACTTCATCTTCCGTTTCAGGGCGCCCAACTTTCCTGGCTTCTGGTGCGGGCGACCCATGAAGCTTGGGCCCGTGGGGCGAGCGCGATGGCCAGGCTTGCCGCTGAGATCGAACAGGATGGTAATGCCGTACATGCGGCCTTGACCATGCCTTGAGCAGCGGCCAAGCCGAAGGGCAGATCAACTGGCTAAAGCTACCCAAACGGCAGAGCCATGGCCGCAGCCTTGACCTGCTCCGGCAACCAGTTCCGCCCGCGGCATGACCCACGCAAAGTGCGGGGGAGCCACCTCAAGAAGCGCATTCCACATCAGCGATGTTGAAGTCGAACCGCCCGTCATGGGATTGCCACTGCTGCACCGTCAGCACCCGGGCGCCGTTACGGCTCTCATGCGGGCCATGCACCGTCCCCGCCGGATGCGTCAGGAAGGCGCCGGGGCCGAATTCCACACCGCCATCGATCAGGTCGCCATCCAGTATGTAATGCATCTCCGACCCGGCACGATGGACATGTGCCGGAATGCGGCTGCCGGGTGGCAGGTGGATGATGCTGGTGACGACGCCCTTCGCCGTATCCTCGTTCAGGATCTGGATCTGGAACTGGCCGGTGGAGCCCGGGATATCGAACGGCGTTGGCTCCGGCGCCTGGCCCAGCTTCAGCATTGCATCGATCATGGACATTTCCCTATGTCTCGTGTTGCAGCGGGCTGGTGAGCAGGCTCTCCGGCGTGATGGGCAGCTGGCGAATGCGCCGGCCGGTCGCGTGGTAGACCGCATTGGCGATGGCCGGCGCGACGCCGCAGATGGCGACCTCGGCCAGCCCCTTCACGCCGAGCGGGTTGAAGTTGCGGTCGTCATTCGGGACGAAGACCGCATCCAGCAGCGGCACGTCGGCATTCACCGGCACCAGGTATTCCGCCAGGTTGGCGTTCATCACCTTGCCCAGGCGCGTATCCCATTCCGCCCGTTCCTCGAGCGCCATGCCCAGCCCGCCGACCATGCCGCCGATGCACTGGCTATGCGCCGTCTTCGGGTTGATCACCCGGCCCACGTCATAGGCGCCGACCATGCGCGGTACGCGAACGGTGCCGAGCTGCTCATCGACATGCACCTCGACGAAGACCGCGCCGAAGGCGGCGGAGGAGAATTTCTGAGTCTCGCTCCCAGGCTTCGCGCTGCCCTCGGCTTCCAGCCAGCCGAGATTGTGCTGCCGTAGCAGATCGGCATAAGGCACCGCCGGGTCGTTGCCATCGGCCCGTGCCAGCCCGCCATCCCGCGCCACGATCATCTCCGCCGACAGCCCGGCGAAGGGGCCGGCTTCGGCGGCCCGTACCAGATCCACCAATTTCCGCTGCACCACCTGGCAGGCGGCGACGATGGCATTGCCCATGCTTGCCATGGTGATGGAGCCACCATGCACCGGTGCGAAAGGCAGGTTGGTATCGCCCAGCTCGAAGCGCACATGGTCCACCGGCAGGCCGAGCGTCTCCGCGGCCACCTGGGTCATCGAGGTATAGGTGCCCGGCCCCATGTCGGAGGCCGCGGCACGGATCACCGCCACGCCGTTGCCGGTCAGCGCCACGGAGGCAGAGCCCGCGCTGCGGTCGGAATGATAGATCGCCGTCGCCATGCCATAGCCGACCAGCAACCGGCCGGCCCGCATCGAACGCGGCGCCGGATCGCGCCGGGCCCAACCGAAGCGCTCCGCGGCGGTGAGGTAACAGGCGCGCAGCTCCTTGCTGGACCAGGGCAGGCCTTTTTGCTGGTCCTGCTCGGCATAGTTCCGCAGGCGCAATTCCAGCGGGTCCATCTTGAGCGCGACGGCCAGTTCATCCATCGCCATCTCGATGCCGAGCACGCCGGTCACCACGCCGGGCGCCCGCATCGGGCAGGGCGAGTTGGTATCCATCTCGACCAGCCGATAGCGCGCCCGAAGGTTGTCGCACTGATAGAGATGCGAGCTCGGCGACAACACCGTCTCGGCATATTCCTCATAGACGCCGACCTGCTGCACCACGTCGTGCAGGATGGCGGTCAGCTTGCCATCGGCATCGGCGCCGAGGGCGAGATGCTGTTCCGAATGCGGCCGGAAACCCACCGCCTGGTAAAGTTGCCGGCGCGTGAGTTCCAGCCGCACCGGCCGGCCGA
>JAQGIA010000598.1 GCA_028291445.1 Belnapia sp. | reverse complement strand
CGGGCTGGTGCTGCTGGTGATCGCGGCGATGACGAAGCTGATCGATATCCGGCGGGAGCTGTGATGGACGATACCCGCCGGCCGCCGGCCTTCTGGGTGCTGGCGGCAATCTTCACCCTGTTCGTCGTGTTCCTCTACGGGCCGACGCTCACCATCTTCGTGCTGTCCTTCCAGGGGCCGGAGGGAGGGCTGACCTTCCCGCTGCGCGGCCTTTCCGTGCATTGGTTCGTCACCCTCTGGCGCGGGACCGGAGTGATCGACATCTGGACCGCCTTCGGGCGGTCCCTGAAGCTCGGCCTGGTGGTGATGCTGCTGACCACGGTGATCTCGCTGCTGGCCGGCTATGCCTTCCGCCGGCGCTTTCCGGGGCAGAACCTGCTGTTCAACCTGACCATCGCCAGCCTGATCGTGCCCTCCATCGTCGTCTCGCTCGGCATCGCGCTGGAGTTCCGGCTGATCGACGATGCGGTGAAGGCCTATGCCGAGGCGCATGAGATCGGCTGGCTGGCCGAGGGCTACCAGACGGCGATGGGGCTGTTCACCTCCGGCCTCGGGGCGCACCTGACCTGGACCCTGCCGTTCGGCCTGCTGATCATGTTCGCGGTCTTCAACCGCTTCCCCGGCGAGCTGGAGGAGGCGGCGCGCGACCTCGGCGCCTCGCCCTGGCAGGTATTCCGCCACGTGGTGCTGCCGCTGGTGGCGCCGAGCCTGGTCGGCGTGGCGCTGTTCGGCTTCACCCTGTCCTGGGACGAGATCGCGCGGTCCTCGCAGGCGATCGGCGACAGCAACACGCTGCCGCTGGAATTGCAGGGGCTGACCAGCACCGTCACCACGCCGGAAATCTATGCGCTCGGCACCATCACCACCGGGGTCTCGGTGCTGGTCATCGGGCTGAGCTTCCTGGGGGTTGCCATCGCCCGGCGGCGCGCGGCCGCAAGGCTGCTGCCATGACGGCGGAGGAGCTCGCCACCGCAGCGGGCGCGCCGCCCGCCCTGTCGCCGCCGCTGCTGGCGCTGTGGTGGGATGCACGCGGCGATTGGGCGGCGGCGCATGCAGCGGCGCAGGCTGGCAAGGATGCCGAAAGCGCCTGGGTGCATGCCTATCTGCATCGCAAGGAAGGCGATCTGGCGAATGCCGGCTATTGGTACCGCCGCGCCGGCAGGACGCCGCCAACGCTGTCGCTGGCGGCGGAGTGGCGGGCTATCGCGGCTGCGCTGCTGGCTTGAACGGCACGCGCCGGCGGAAGTCCTCCGCCATCGCTTCGAGCGTGACGAAGCGCACGCCGGGGTGCTTCAGCATATGGGCGATCAGCCGTTCCAGGGCCAGTAGCACCTGCGGCCTGCCCGAGACATCCGGATGGATGGCGATGGGCACCACGGCATAGTCGTGCTCGCGGTAGACATAATCGAAATGGTCGCGCCAGATCCCTTCCATCACCTGCGGCGCGACATAGCCGTGGCTGTTCGGGAATTTCTTGACGAACATCATCGGCGGCAGGTCATCCAGGTGCCAGCCGGCGGGGATTTCGACCAGATCCGTCTCAACCCCCTTGGTGAAGGGGACCATCCAGCTTTCGGCCGGCTTGGCGTAGTCGATCGGGGTCCATTTATCGCCGGTGCGGACGTAATAGGGGATGCAGTCGTGGTGCATCAGGCTGTGGTCGTAGCGGATGCCCTGAGCCAGCAGGATCGCCATGCTGGCCTCGCTGACTTCCCACCAGGGGGCGATATAGCCGACCGGGCGGCGGCCCCAGTGCTTCTGGATCAGCCCGATGCATCTGGCGAAGATCGCCTCCTCCTGCTCGCGCGACAGGGCAAGCGGGTTCTCATGGCTATAGCCGTGCAGACCGATCTCGTGGCCCGCTTCGGCCACCATGTCGGTCTGGCGGGGGAAGCTCTCGATGGTATGGCCGGGGATGAAGAAGCTCTGCTTCAGGCCGAAGCGTGAAAATAATTGCAGCAATCGCGGCATGCCAACCTCGGCCGCGAAAACCCCCCGGCTGATGTCGCCGGGGCTGTCCTCGCCCAGGTAGCTGCCGAGCCAACCCGCCACCGCATCGCAATGGATGCTGAAGGCGCAGAGGATGTCCTTGGGCATCGTTCCTATCCCTTGTCGTTCGCCCGGCCCCAAGCCTCGATGGCGGCGATGGCCGTTGCTGCATCGATGACGTCGGCATAGCGCCGCTCGACATCCTTGAGGTTCTGGTCATGCGCCGCCTGGTCGTGGTCGCCGACGCAATCCCGCGGTACCATGACACGGAAGCCGAGGGAGAAGGCATCGTTGATGCTGGCCCTGACGCAGCCGGAGGTGATGCAGCCGGTGACGATGACGGTATCCACCCGTTCCTTGGTCAGGATGGCCGCCGCCGGCGTGGCGAAGAAGATCGAGGGCGCGGATTTCATCAGCAGCACATCGGGCTCGGCGGCGGCGATGCGGGGGTCCAGCTCGACCGATGCCGTGCCGCGCAGCAGGTCCAGCACCGGGGCCGCCTTCCAATGCGGCGCGGCGCGCGGGCTGTCGTAGCCGTTGACGCAGGCGATCACCGGCAGGCCGGCGCGCTTGGCCGCTGCCATCACGGGCACGGTGGCGCGGACCGCGGCATCGACCATCGGCGCGCCGCCCATGGGGAAGGCCGGATCGACGAAGCCACGCTGGAAATCCACCACGACGACGCCGATCTTGCCGCCGAAGCCCAAGGGGCGGCTGCCATAGCCGCGTTGTGCATAGATGTCCGACATGGTTGCGTCCCCTGGCTGGTTCGGCATGGGGATTGCAAACCATGTGCCGGGCCCGGGGCCTGGAGTAGGGAGCCGCCGATGAGCGATATGATCGAGGATGCCGGCAGGGTGCGCGACCTGGCGGCCGCCATGGCCGCGGGCACGCTGACCTCGGAGGCGCTGGTGCGGCGCTGCCTGGCGCGGATCGCCGCGGTGGATGGCCGGGTGCAGGCCTGGGTGCATGTGCTGGCGGATGAGGCGCTGGCCGCGGCGCGGGCGCTGGATGCGGAGCGGGCGGCGGGCGTGGTGCGCGGGCCGCTGCATGGCATCCCGGTGGCGGTGAAGGACGTGATCGACGTGCTTGGCCTGCCGACCCGGGCCAATAGCCCGAGCCGGGCCGGGATCGCCCCGGCGACGGCGGATGCCACGGTGGTGGCGCATCTGCGGGTGGCCGGGGCGGTCGTGCTCGGCAAGGTCCATACCACCGAATACGCCTATTTCAACTCGCTGCCGCCGACCCGCAATCCCTGGGACCTCAGCCGCACCCCGGGCGGTTCCTCCGCCGGGTCGGGGGCGGCGATCGCCAGCGGGACGGTGCCGCTGGCGCTGGGGACGCAGACGGCGGGCAGCGTGAACCGGCCGGCGGCCTATACCGG
>JAQGIA010000543.1 GCA_028291445.1 Belnapia sp. | reverse complement strand
GCCGCCCGCGCCGAATGCCCGGCCAGCAGCAGCGGGTCGGAGGGCCAGAGCATGGAATGCAGGTCCAGCAGGATATCCACGCTGTCCATCAGTGGGCGCAGCACCCGCGCCCGGCGCAGCTCGCAGGACCGCCGGCCGCCCTCCAGCGTCTCCAGGTCCCAGAGCCGGTTCATGTCCTCGTCGAGGAAGCGGCTGGCAGTCGGATCCTCGGGGTCGAAGCGGGCATAGGCATCGGTATTGGCGAAGACCAGGGACAACCGGCCGCGCTGCGGCCTGAGCCCGGCCCGCAGCCAGCGGTCGAGCACCACCGCGCCGCCGATCTCATTGCCATGCACCAGCGCGACCACCGCCACATGCGGCCCCGGCGCCGGGGCGGTGAAGCTCCATACCCCGGGCAGCGCATTGCCGCCGAGCAGCGGCCGCAGGTCGGGCGCGCGGATCCGCACGTCGAGCCGCAGGCTCCCCGCCCCACCGCGCGGCGGGGCGGCGCCACCCGCCATGGCTGGCGCCCCAGCGCCCCTGACGGACTCCGGCACGGCAGCGGCGAGTAAGGCCACTAGAGCCGGATGCAGCGTGCTGTCCTCGGGCATCGTCAGGCCGTCAACGTGTCCGCAAGCCGGCCGAGGAAGCTGAGGCAGGATTGCAGCTCGGATTCCGCCACCCATTCCTCCGGCTGATGCGCCTGGGCGATATGCCCGGGGCCACAGACGATGGTGGGGACGCCGGCCGCCTGGTAAAGCCCTGCCTCCGTCCCATAGCTCACCTTGCCGGCGCTGTTGCGGCCGGTCAGTTGCTGCACCAGCAGGGTCAGCGGCGCACCCTCCCCCAGGTCGAGCGCCGGCAGCAGGGAGCGCGGCGCGATGGTGAGCCGCACGCCGGGCGCCACGGCACGCAGCGGCGGCAGCGCGACGGTTTCCATGAAATGCTCGAGCTCGGCCAGCACGGCATCCGCCGCATCGCCCGGGACGCTACGCACCTCGAAGGTGAAGTCGGCGCGGTCGGGGACGATGTTGAGGATGCTGCCGGCCTGGAAGGTGCCGACATGCACGGTGGTGAAGGGCGGCTCGAAGCCCGGCGCCCGGCGCCCTTCCGCGGCGAAGGCGCGCGCCCGGCGGGACAGCAGCGCCACCCCCTCGGCGGCGGCCTGCAAGGCATTGGCGGTTTCCGTGGTGCGCGAGGAATGGCCGGACAGGCCGCTGACCGTGACATCCCAGCTCGCATAGCCCTTGTGGGCGATGACCGGGGCCATGCCGGTCGGCTCGCCCACCACGCAGAAGCCGGCCGGCGGCGCCTCGCCTAGCTCGGTCACCAGCCGCTGCGCGCCGGCGGCATTGGTTTCCTCGTCATGAGTCAGCCAGAGATGCACCGGACGTTGCAGATCCATGGCGGCGAAGCTCGGCAGCATGGCGATGGCGCAGGCGGCGAAGCCCTTCATGTCGGCGGTGCCGCGGCCGATCAGCCGGCCGTCCTGGCGGCGCAGGGTGAAGGGATCGGCCAGCCAGGCCTGGCCATCGACCGGCACGCAATCGACATGCGCCGAGAGCGCCGCACCGCCGGCCACGCGCGGCCCGACCATCGCATGCAGGTTGGCCTTGCGGCCCTCGGCATCGAGGGTGATCCGGCTGGCGATGCCACGCGCCGCCAGCCACGACTCGACGTCGCGCATCAAATCGAGGTTGCTGTTCCGGCTGGTGGTATCGAACCCCACCAACCGGCCGAGCAGCCCCACGGCTTCGCCGATGTCCGCCATCCCAATGTCTCCCAGAGCGCAGTCTATACGGGGCGGCGCGGGGGGCAATCCAGGGGGGGGGGTCACGGGAGGGGGCGCGGCTGGGCCATGCGCCGCCAGGGCTGCCGCGGGGGGGTCACCGCAACGTGAGACATGGGAAGGGCGGCGCCGAGCCGGACGCCGCCCCTTTTACGCAAAGCCCGGCCGGGTCAGCGGCGGGTGCGGTAGTAGCCGGCGAGGCCCTCCCTGGCGATCGCCTGATGCTCGGCCAGCGCATCCGCCACCACGTCGCCGACCTGCGCCTGGAAGCGCCGCAGCCGCTCGTTGCCGGCCGGCTGCTGCAAGCCGCGCAGCGTCTCGGCAGCTTCCGGCCGGGCCGACAGGGCCAGGCCGAGGATGGCGTATTTGCTGAAGTCGTCGTCCCGCTCGACGGTGCTGGCCTGGAACGGGGCGAGGCCGGTGACCGAGCGCGCCTGCCAGGCATCCGGCTGCGCCCCCTCCCGCAGATAGGCGAGCGCCCGCGGGCTGCCGGTCTGGTTCACCACATAGCCGAGCGACATCAGCGCGCTGGTCCGGGCGCGGTATTGGGCGGCTCCCGCTTGGCCGCCGCCGGCCTGGATGAAGGCGATCAGCGGCTCGACCGCCGCCTCCTCGCCGATCATGCCGAGGACGACGACGATATTCGGCCAGTGGTCGACCTCGGCCGGATCCTGCAACATGCCGAGCAGCACCGGCACCGCCGCCGCGCCAAAGGCCTTGGCCTCCTCGAAGGGGACGCCATGGATGAAGGTCTGGCGGACGAAATCCCGCACCTCCTGCTGCGGCTGCGGCGGTGCGGGCTGCCCGGCCGCGGCCAGGGCGGTCGCCGCCTGGGCCCGGTAGGCGGTGCATTCCGCGCCGGTGACCCGGCGGCGGACGAAGCCGATGACCCCGTTCATGATGGCATTGGCGTCGTCGTTGCGGTGGTTGAGCCCCCGGTTGTGGCCGAATTCATGCGCCCAGAGCAGCCCCTCCTCATTCGCGGTGAAACGCACCACCGAGAGCGAGGCGCCCGGCACCGGGGCGCAGCCGATGACGTTCGGGATGAGGCTGCCGCACCAGTTGATCTGGTTGACCACCTTCACCTCGCCGGCCAAGCCGATGACGGTATTGAACTCGGCATTGCTGTCGATGCTGCCGTCACCGGTCGCGAAGCTGGTCACCGCGCCATTGCGTACCAGCACGACGTTGCAGGCGGTGTCGCCCGGGCCGTCGTTGGTCTGCAGCGCGGTCGTGGCATCGGCCAGGATACGATCGGCCTCCGCATCGGTCAGCGCGGCGGTGTTGAAGCGGGAGATGCGCAGGCTGATGCGGGTCGCGTCGCAGCCTGGGCAAGGCCACCAGCGGTGCCACATGGCCCGGTCGGTGCCGCGGGCAAAGCAATCTAGCCGGTTGGCGGCCCAGCTCACGCAGCTCGGCTGTTCCAGGAGGGTGCCGCCAAGGCTTTCCCAGCCGCCCCAGCCGCTGCCGTCCCACCAGCGGTGCCACATGGCCCGGTCGGTGCCGCGCGCGAAGCAGTCCAGCCGGTTGGCGGCCCAGGCGACGCATTCGGGCTGCTCCAGGATGGTGCCGCCGAGGCTTTCCCAGCCGCCCCAGCCGTTGCCATCCCACCAGCGGTGCCACATGGCCCGGTCGGTGCCGCGCGCGAAGCAATCGATCCGGTTGGCGCCCCAGGTCACGCATTTCGGCTCTTCGAGGACGACCCCGCCGAGGCTTTCCCAGCCGCCCCATTGCGCCTGGGCGCGGTACGGCGTGAAGCAGGCGATGAGGCAGGCGAAGGTCAGCGCGGCCAGCCCCCAAGGATGCAGCTTGGGCAGCCAAGGCTTGGAACTGCGTTGCATGTTATCCTCCCGTTCTTCTGCGCCGGAGCCTGGGCACCGCTTTTTCTGGAAGCCCTGGTCGGGTTTCATAACCGGCAAGTACCGGACCAACCTGCCCACAATTACTTACAACGTGAATCGTGTTTTTTTTGGCACAATCCTCGAAGACTGCGGTCCGTCTTCGACAGCCAACAGTCAATTCCCGGTGGAAGACGATGCGATTCGAAGTATCGGACATGCAAGCGTGGCGGCAGTCGCCCGGGTGGGCGCTGCCTATACTCAATCGATTGTGTGTCACACGAAGCGGCGTTGCCGCTGGGCTAGGGCTCGGCGAGAGTCACCGAGGCCCCGCCAATGCGCTGTCCGGCCTAGCCCTGACCCATAGTGGCCGGCTCAGGTAGCGGCCGGCTCAGTAGTGACCGGCTCAGGGCTCGACCATGCCCGCCACCCAGGCGCAGTAGCGCGCGGCGGAGGCCGCCAGCGCCGGCTTGGCCCCGGCGATGATTTCCCGCTCATGGAAGGCGCCGTAGATCGCTTCGAATTCCAGCGCCGCGCAACGGTCGGCCATGCGTCGCACCTCGGCTGGTGGCAGCGGGATCAGGCAGGGGTAGCTGCGCATGAAGCCCAGGTGTCGGCGGTCCGGCATCACCTGCAGGATGTCGCCCGAGAGCAGCGCGCCGCGTCCGCCGGCGCCCGCCGCCCAATGGGCGATGGCCCCGCCGGCGAAATGCCCGCCCAGCCGGTGCAGGTCGAGGCCCGGCGCCAGCGCCTGGGTCTCGCCCTCCCAGAACCGCAGGCAGGGGTCGGGCCGGACCACATGCGCGCGGTCGGCGGCATGCAGCCAGACCGGCACGCCGAAGGCGCGACCCCACTCGACCATGGTCGAATAATAATGCGGATGGCTCAGCGCGATCCCGGTCAGCCCGCCGAGCGCCCGCACCACCGTCTCGGTCGCCGCATCCAGCAGGGCGATGCAGTCCCACAGCACGTTGCCCGCCGGGGTGCGGACCAGCAGCGCCCGCTGGTTGATCCCCAGCGCCGGGTAGCTCTGCACCGCCAGCAGGTCGGGCTCCAGTTGGCGCCAGCCGTTGGTGTAGCCGCCCCGCAGCGCCGCGAGCGTCGTCCAGGCCTGGCCGCGGGCCGGGACGAATTGCCGCTCATCCTCGCAGATCGGGCAGCGCGCCGGCGGCGTCTCGGCCTCGGCGAATTGGATGGTGCAGGTCTGGCAGATGAAATGCGGCATGGCGCGATCAGACCCTCCGGAGATATCGAATTCGGGAAGGAAAGCCCCTCGGACTCACCGGTGTTTTCCGCGGCGCTACCGAACTGGCGGGCATTCTTTCACATGCCTTCAGCCGCCGCCGGGCCGCGCCGCGCCCGGCTGGGCGCGGGCCTCGGCCACCAGCCGTTCCAGCGTCGCCAGGTCGACCGCGCCGGGGATCAGCGTATCGCCGATCACCAGTGCCGGCGTGCCCTCGATCCGCAGCGCCTGGGCCAGGCGGAGATTGCCCTCGATGCGCGCCTGCACCTTGGGATCCTCCATGTCCCGCCGCAGCCGGGTCCAGTCGAGGCCGACCCGTTCCGCCTCCCGCCGGATCACCGGATCGGTCGGCTCGTCGCGCAGCTTCATCAGGCCGTCATAAAGCTCGACGTATTTGCCCTGGAGCTGGGCGGCCAGCAGCGCCCGGCTGGCCAGCACGCTGTTCGGCCCGAGGATCGGCAGGTCCTTCATCACCACCCGCACGTCGCGCTGCCGCCGCAGCAGCTGGTCCATCGCCGGCTGGAGCTGCTTGCAGTAGCCGCAGCGGGCATCGAAGAACTCGACGATGGTGACGGTGCCCTGCGGATTGCCCTTCACCGGGTCGGCGGCGTCGCGGAACAGCGCATCGCTCTGCGCCGCGATCGCCGCCCGCTGGGCCCCGTTGCGGTCGCGGACCTCGCGCGCCTCGATCGCCGCCAGCGCGTCGCGGAGGATGCTGGGGTCCTGCTGCAGGGCCTCCCGCACCACGTCGACGATCTCCTGGCGCTGCGCGGCCGAGAAGCCCTGCGCGACGACACCGGCCGGGAGCAGCGCGGCGGCCAGCAGCGCCATGGCGGCCAAGACGGGGTTGGCCAAAGCGGGGCGGGCCAAGGCGGGCGATGCCCATGCGGGTCGTGTTGTCACCTCGGATCGCTCCTTCTGCTTGGCCGTGATGGCCAAGGCTAGCCCGAAGCGCGGCCCAATGCAGGCCCCAACCGGCGCCGGCCGGCCCATCCGGGGCGAAGCCGCATCGGCCCGGGATGAACATGCGGTTGCCGCTGGTGCCGAAGGCGGCTATGGGCCGCGCCTGGATCGGCGCGATGCGCACCAGGCCGGCAGCCGAGCCGGCGGCCAGGAACGGCGGTCGGCGATGCCGCGGAGCAAGCCTCCGGCCCGGCACCGCGGATCGTCACGACCGCGCCGGCCGCATCCGGAACCGCGCCACCCCGACCGGATCGGGCGGCGCGACCGGGGGCGGCGCCATGCAGGGGACCAGGGACAGCAGCATGACGAGCAGCGCCGAGATCAGGGCCCAAGGTTTCAGGGCCCAGGGTTATCGCATGGCATCGCCGGGCGCCGGCAAGGCACGCCCTGGTAAGGCACACCCTGGCAAGGCACACCCTGGGCGACCCAGCCGCAGCCTGGCGCTGCTGGCCGCCGCCCTCGCCCTGGCCGGCTGCGAATCGACCAACCGCCTGCTGGCGCCGATCGTCGGCAGCGGCCCGCCCGTCGGCGCGCCGGGCAATGTCCGCGGCTTCCTCGGCGGCGTCGCCACGGAGGATCCGGCGGCGGCGCTGGTCGCCCGCAACGTGCTCTCGGCCGGCGGCACCGCGGTCGATGCGGCGGTCGCCGCCGGCTTCGCCCTGTCGGTCACCCTGCCCTCCCGCGTCGGGATCGGCGGCGGCGGCGCCTGCCTGGTCTTCGACCCCGCCAAGGCGGCGACCGAATCGGTGCTCTTCCTCCCCGGCCTCCGGGAAACGGTGCCGGCCGGCGCCGACCGCCCGGCCGCCACGCCCCTGCTGGCACGCGGCCTGTACGGCCTGCATACCCGCAACCCCGGCCGTCCCTTCGAGGAGTTGATGGCCCCGGCCGAGCAGCTCGCCCGCTTCGGCACCGAGGTCAGCCGCGGCCTGGCCGGCGACCTCGCCGCGGTCGGCGGACCGCTGCTGGCCGACCCCGGTGCGCGGGCCATCTTCGCCCGGGCCGATGGCGGGCCGAAGCGGGCCGGCGATCCGTTGCTGCAGCCGGAACTCGCCGCGACCCTCGGCCAGCTCCGGCTGTCCGGGGTCGGCGACCTGCACCAGGGCGCGCTGGCCCGCCGGCTGGAGGAGAGCGCGCGGACCATCGGCGGCATGCTGACCGCCGAGGAGCTGCGCGCCGCGCTGCCCCGGCTGGCGCCGCCCTTCGAGCTGCCGTCCAGCAACGGCGACCGCATCGCCTTCCTGCCGCCGCCGGCCGATGGCGGCATCGCCGCCGCCGCAGCCTTCACCGCCCTGCAAGGCGGCGCCAGCCTGGAGGAAGCCTC
>JAQGIA010000538.1 GCA_028291445.1 Belnapia sp. | reverse complement strand
GCCGGCTCGGCCCGCTGCACCTCGCGCGGCGGGGCGGGCGGCGGGGGTGGCATGGGCAATGGTTCGGCGGCTGCCGGCGGCGGTGGCGCTGGGGCTTCGACCGCCTGTTGCTGCTGGCGCGGCGGTGGTGGCGGTGGTGGGGCAGGCGGCAAGGGCAAGGGTGGCAGTGGCGGTGCGGTGGCGACCTGCGGCGGCGTGGGCGGCTGCGGTACCGCGGGCGGCGAGACCGGGGCGGGCGGTGGCGCCTCCATCCGCGCTGTCGCCTCGGCCTGCTCATCGCCCGGCCGCTCGGGCGCGCCGGCTTGGTATTCCACCTCGAAGGAAGGCGGCGGCAGCGGCTCAGGCGGGCGCGGCCGGGTCATCACCGCCAGCAGCACCAGGGCGAAGAAGCCCAGGTGCAGCACCATGGAACCGACCAGCCCCGGACGCAGCCGCCGCCAGGGCCGCTGCCGGCGGGGCACCCGTAGGACGCCGGGCCGCGCCGACGGCTCGGCCCGCAAGGGCTCCCTCGCCACGCCTAAAGGCCCATCCTGGACGTTCAGCTCTGGCCCGGGCCTTTGGGACCAGGCCCTTTGGGCGGCGTGCCGCCCATCGGCGAGAACATGCGGAACAGGCCGGTCATGGTATCCCGCAACTGGTCCGGGGTCTGCGGCGCCAGCGGCATCCAGGTCCGCAGCAATGCCTCCGGCGACAGCGCATCGACGCCATCCAGCATCTGCTGCTGGATCCGCGCCATCACCGCATCCTGCATCGGCCGCAGATCGGGCAGGCCGAGGAACTGGCGGGCCTCCTCCGGCGTGCAATCGACCTCGACATTGATCTTCATGAAAACAGAAACTCCGCGGCGGATCGCCGCCGATATGGACCCGCAGCCGCCCGCCCGCCAGCGTGGTTACGCTTTGTTGGCAATGTGCAGCACCGCCATCGGCTGCCGGCGGCCCTGGTTGCGGCGGCGCACAACTCCGCTAGGCTGCCCGCACCGCAGCAGGACGGAGCCGCCCATGCTGAAATTCAGCAATTTTCTCTTTACCGAAAGCCGCGAACCGGCAACCGATGCCCGGGTCATCCGCGAATGCATCGAGGAGGCCAAGCTCTGCGACGAACTCGGCGTCGAGGTGCTCTGGTTGGCGGAGCATCATTTCGACGGCAATTGCGCCTATGTCGACCCGACCACCTTCGCCGCCGCCATCCTGGCCGCGACCAAGCGAATCAAGGTCGGCTTCGCCGTGGCCCAGGTCTCGCTGCACCATCCTATCCGCCTGGCCGAGCAGATCGCCCTGCTCGACAATATCGGCGAGGGCAGGCTGATCGTCGGGCTGGGCCGCGGCACCGCCTACAACGTCTATGAATATCAGGGCTACGGGATCGACTGGCGCGAGGCCGGCGAGCGCTATGTCGAGGCCGAGGCCATCATGCTCAAGGCCTGGACCAGCCCGACCGGTTTCAGCCACCAGGGGAAATTCTGGGACATCAAGGCGCCCCGCCTCCGGCCGGAATGCTTCACCCAGCCGCATCCCGTGGTGCTGCGGGCCGCTTCCTCCGAGGAAGGCGCGCTGCATCTGGCCGAGCGCGGCCTGCCTTTCATGATGAACGTCCAATCGCTCGAGGCCACCCGGACACGCCTGGCCGCCTACCGCAGCCAGCTTGCGGCCAGCGGCCATGATGAGGCGGCGGTCGCCCGCTGCATGGCGGAGAGCTGGGTCTGGCGCAACGTGGTGGTGGCCGAGACGGATGCCGAAGCCGCCCGGATCGGCATTCCCGCCTTCGAGGCGATGCAGGAACAGCGCCGCGTCATGCGGGAGCGCGTCTATGCCGAACAGGGCATCCGCATGGTGCAGGAGACCGTGCCGCCCCGGCAGGCCCAGGTGGAGACGGCGCTGATTCACGGGTCGCCTGCCACCGTCGCCGCGAAGATGGCGGAGATCGACCGCACCGGCGTCGGCGGCGTCATCTGCTCCTTCAGGCTCGGACCGATGCCGGCCGTGGTCGCGAATGAATCGATCCGGCTTTTCATGACCCGCGTGGCGCCGGAATTCCAGCCACGTCAGGCGGTCGCCGCGGAGTAGCGGCACCCCGCGCCGGGATGGAGCAGGACGGCTGGCCGTCCCGCGCCCATCATGCTGCTTCAGGCGTCCTGGCTCAGGTGATCCTAACCGAGGCTTTCCTGGCCGAGGCGTTCCTGGCCCGGGCGATCCTGGCTTTGGGCCTTGCTGCCATGGCTGTGCTGGCCGCCCTTGCGCCCGGCGGCCGCAGCTTTTTCCCGGTTATTGGCGAAATTGCCGGGGTTGCTGGCCTTGCCCTGCTTCATCCCGCCAAGCTGCCCGGCGATGCGGGCCTTCTGCCGGTCATTGGCGAAATTCCCCGGATTGCCGTTGCCGCCACCGGTGGAGGTCTGCTGATTGGCCATGCTGTATCCCGCCTTCTCGGTTGCCGAGCCCATTGCTCCCTCATCCAAACGCCAGCGGGGCGCCGCGTTTCCCGCATGCGTTGAGAAACTTTTGGATCTGATGCCAGCGGTTGCAGCGTAGCCGAAGCAACGGCTCTTGCCGGTGGGCCGCACCGGCCTAGGCTGAGGCGACCGACGGCGGAGACAATCGATGGCCGATACATCCCCCCACCGCATCCTTGAAGACCTCTGGAGTCTGGCCGGACTGCGGCCGGCGACCATGGGCGAGGTGACGCTGACCGGCTCCGAGCCGGCCCTGCCTTCTTCATTCCGCATCGGCGCTGCGGCGCAGGCCTGCATCGCCGCAACCACGGCGGCAGTCTCCGCGCTCCATCGGGCGCGCGGCGGCCCCGCCCAGACGGCGCGGGTCGACATGCGCCACGCCGCCCTCGAATTCCTCTCGGAGCGCTATCTCGCCCTGGATAGCGGCGATGCCGGTGCACGTTGGGACAGCGTCGCCGGCACCTATCGCGCCGGCGGTCGCTGGGTGCGCCTCCATACGAACTTCCCGCATCACCGGGACGGCATGCTGGCTTTGCTGGGCTGCGAAGGCACCCGCGCCGCGGTGGCGACGGCGCTTGCCGATCGGGATGCCTTCGCCTTCGAGACCGCCGCGGCCGAGGCCGGGCTTTGCGCCAGCGCCATGCGCAGCTTCGCCGAATGGGATGCGCATCCGCAGGGCCAGGCGGTGGCCGGGCTGCCGGCGCTGCGGCTGGACCGCATCGGCGATGCCCCGGCCCGGCCCCTGCCACCGGCCGCGGATCGGCCCTTGGCCGGGCTTCGCGTGCTGGACCTCACGCGCGTCATCGCCGGCCCGGTCTGCGGCCGAACCCTGGCGGCGCACGGCGCCGACGTGCTGCATGTCAGCGCGGCCCATCTGCCATCCTTCGACGAACTGATCGTCGACACCGGCCGCGGCAAGCGGACCGCCGCCCTCGATCTTCGCCAGGCTGAAGGCCGCGCGGCGCTGCATGCCCTGGCGGCGACGGCCGACGTCTTCCTCCAGGGCTACCGCCCGGGCGCCATCGCCGGCCGAGGCTTTGCGCCGACGGAGCTGGCCGCGCGCAACCCGGGCATCATTTGCACCTCGCTTTCGGCCTATGGCGAGGTTGGGCCCTGGGGCGGCCGGCGCGGCTTCGATTCCCTGGTACAGACCGCCAGCGGCTTCAATCATGCCGAGGCCATCGCCGCCGGCGCCGACCCTGCCGACCCGGAACCTAAGGTGTTGCCCTGCCAGGCGCTCGACCATGCCTCCGGCTATCTGCTCGCCTTCGGCACCCTCGCCGCCCGGCTGCGGCAGGCGGAAGAAGGCGGATCCTGGCTGGTCCGGGTCTCGCTGGCCGGCACCGGCCGCTGGCTGCGGGGGCTTGGCCGGCTGGAGCATGGCTTCGCCGCCGAGGTGCCGGAGATGGCCGGAATGGGTGATCTGCTCGAGGTGACCCAAAGCGGCTTCGGCCGGCTGACGGCGCTGCGCCATGCCGGCCAGCTCAGCCAAACGCCACCCTTCTGGGCGCTGCCTGCGGTGCCGCTGGGGACGCATGAGCCCGGCTGGGCGTGAGGCAAGGCCGGGAGAAGGTATATTCCCCGACCCTCATCTATTTCTATAGGTTCAGAACGAATGGAATATGTGGGGAAGCGAATGGTGCGGTGGCTCGTCGTGGCGGCGCTAGCGGTCTGGCCCGGCGTGGGTGAGGCGCAGGTCTTTCCGGAACGGCCGGTACGGCTGGTGGTGCCGTTCACCGCCGGTGGCGCCACGGATGTCGGCGCCCGGGTCCTGGCCCAGGCGCTGGCCGAGGTGCTGCCCCAGCCGGTGCTGGTGGAGAACAGGGTCGGCGGCGCCGGCATGGTCGCTGCCGAATTCGTCATCCGCGCCCCGGCCGATGGCCATACCATCCTGTTCAACAATACCAGCCACGCGGTGCTGCGGGCCGTGGTGCCGAACGCCTCGGTCGACCCGATCCGTCAGCTTTCGCCGATCGCCATCCTATCCGAGATGCCGATGGTCATGCTGGTTTCCAACGGCTTCCCCGCCCGGGATGGCCGCGGCTTCATCGCGGAGGTCCGCGCCAATCCGGGGAAGTACGATTTCGGCAGCACCGGCGGCGGCGGCACCCTCGGCATGGCGGCGCTGCTGTTCCAGCAGACGACCGGCCTGGCAATGAACGAAATCCCCTATCGCGGCGGTGCGCCGGCGACCCTCGACCTCGCCGCCGGCCGCATCGGCCTGGTCTTCGACATCGCGCTTACCGGGCTGCAGACCTACAAGGGCGGCCAGGCCCGGGCCTTCGCGGTGACCGGGCCGGAGCGCAGCCCGGCGGCCCCCGACGTACCGACCTGGCGCGAGATAGGCGTCGAGGCCGAGATGGTGGTCTGGCAGGCGGTCTTCGTGCCGAGCGAGACGCCGGAGCCGATCAAATCCGCGCTCCATGCCGCCATCGCCCGGGTGCAGCAGTCGGATGCGCTGCGGCGCAAATGGACCGAGCTCGGCGTCGACCGCGTGCTGGCGCTGCCACCGGCGGAATCCGCCGCCTATGTGCAGCGCGACGTGGAGCGCTGGGAAGGGCTGATGGCCCGCGCGCCCAAGCCCTAATCGCCGCTTCGGCCGGTCCCGATCAGTCCGCAGTGATTCCCGCCTGACGTACCAGCTGCGCCATGGCCGCCCGCTCGCGGGCCAAGTATTCGGTGAACTCGGCGGGGCTGCTGCCCTGGCCGATCGCCCCGATGGCGGTGAGCCGCTGGGCAACCAGCGGATCGGCCAAGGCAGCCCGGCAGGCAGCATGGACCCGCTCGACGATGGCCCCCGGCAAGCCGGCGGGGCCATAAACGCCGTTCCATTCATTCTGGTCGTAGCCGGGAAAGCCTTGCTCGGCGACGGTCGGCACCTCCGGCAGGCTCGGGATGCGCGTCGCCGAGGAAGCCGCCAGCGCCCGGACTCGCCCATCCTGCGCCAGTGCCGCGGCCGAGGCGACGGTGGCGAAGCCGAAATCCACATCCCCCGCCAGTACCGCCGCGAGCGCCGGCCCGCCGCCCCGATAGGGCACGTGGCTCAGCTCCACCTTGGCCCGGCTGGCCAGCACCGCCGTGGCGATGTGGTTGGAGACGGCATTGCCCGAGGAGCTGTAGGTCACCCGCCCGGGCTCGGCCCGCGCCTTGTCGAGGATCTGGGCCAGGGTCCGGAAAGGGCTGTCCGGCCGGACGATGGCGACCAGCGGATAGACCGTGACCCGGCTGATCGGCGTGAAGCCGGTGACGTAGTCGAAGGACAGGTTGCGGAAGATGAAGGGCGCCACCGCCTGATTGGCTGCATCCACCAGCAGGGTGGTGCCATCCGGGGCCGCGCGCGCGACCTCGGCGGCTCCGATGGTGCCACCGGCACCGGCCCGGTTCTCCACCACGACGGGCTGGCCGAAGAAGGCGCTGAAGGCCGCGGTGAACAGCCGGGCGGTGGTATCGGCGCCGCCGCCCGGCGAGAAGGGGACCACCAGCCGGATCTGGCGCGGCGGCACCCACTGGGCCAGGGCCGGGCGGCTCGCCATGCCAAGCGCCACGCCCAGCGCGCTGCGTCGCCCCAGGCTTCCGGTTCCATCGCGCATCTGCGGCATCCCACCCTGGTGTGTGCTCGGAAGCACGTCTTGCGGCATGGTATTTGACGCCCGCCTCCTTAATCCCGGATTACCGGTTCGGCGAGGCTATCCGCCCTGCGGGTGCTCAATCCCCCAGTCTGCGTCGCAGCATATCCGCCAGCAGGGCATTGAAGCTGGCCGCCGCCTCATAGGCGACCCAATGCCCTGCCCCGGGGATCACGCCGGTCCAAGCCGTCGGCTGAACCTCCCGCAGCGCGGCGAAGCGCAGTTCCACCTCCGGCCAGGCGATCGCATCGCGTTCGCCATAGAGCAGCGCGACCGGGGCGGTGCAGCGGGCGATGGCGTCCTTCAGGCTGGTGGTGCTGGCGAAGCCGCGGCTGCGGAAGCGTGCGGCGACGCTGTTGGCCTCCTGGATCGCCAGGGCCAGCGGGTCGATGGCGGCCGGGTCGGCGAACATCAGGCTGGCCAGATTATGCCGATGGGCGGCCACCCGTGCCTCGCCGACCTCGCTGCGGACCTTGACCAGCGGGGTGATCTGGCGCGGCAGGCCGAGCGCCCCGGCCCCGACCAGGGTCACGCTGCGCAGCTCCGGCCCGGCTTCGGCGGCGATATGGCCGGCGAGCAGCGAACCGAAGGAAAAGCCGCAGAGGTCATAGGTGGTATCGGCACCGATCACCGCCGCCAGGCCTTGCCGTACCAGCGCCGCGACCGGGGCAGGACTCTCGGCAGGCGGTGGCATGGCGCTCTCGCCCAGGCCGGGCAGGTCCGGGCAGACCACCATCCGGTCCACCGCCAGCGCCTCCACGTTGCGGGCCCAATGCCGCCAGGAACCGGAGCCGCCATGCAGCAGCACCAGCGGCCGGCCCTTGCCCCAGACCCGCCAGGCCATCTCCCCATCGCCGCAAGGCGTCCCGAGCCGCCGGGCCGCGCCATCGATCCGCGCCAACGAGGCCGCAGGCGCTTCCACGACCCGGCTTAGTACATCATGCATCGCGTCCAAGGTCCCATGCGGCTCCGTTGCGGGAGGATCGCCGCAGCGGCCGGGGCTGGCAACCGGGGGCCTTATTTTCCCCGGTTGGTGAAGCGCGCATTGCCGAGGCCGGTGCCGATAGTCAGCACCCCCCAGCGTTCGACGTCGCCCATCCAGGGCACCTGGCTGAGCCCCTGGACCACCGCATCATTGTGCATGACGACCATGGTTGGATGACCGCCGATGGTGGGGATGGCCTCGCAGAGCCGGCCGGGCAGGTTGAAGCGGCTGCTTTCCCAGTTGCCGGGCAGGTTCTGCCCGCCCCGCGCGATGCTGCCATCGGCTTCGATCTGGCCGGGGCAACCGACCCCGATGAAGGGCGCAACCGCCAGGCCGCGCTTCTCCGCCTTGCGCAGCAGGTCGCGCAGCATGT
This sequence comes from Belnapia sp., assembly GCA_028291445.1. GTDB lineage: Bacteria > Pseudomonadota > Alphaproteobacteria > Acetobacterales > Acetobacteraceae > Belnapia. Next base: position 3,705 of record JAQGIA010000538.1, on the reverse strand, counting down.
CGCATAGCCGGTCGATGGCCGCCTCGCGGCCCGGCTTGTCCTCCCGGTGCTGCCAGATCTCGCTGTCCCAGAGGCAGGCGGCAGACAGGTCCGGCGCCTTCTTCAGATGCGGCCGCACCAGCCCGGCCCGGATATTGGACCCGCCGATATCCACCGCCAGCAGCGCATCATGGCCGAGGAAGATCCAGGGCGGCGCGAGCTGCGTGGCGCCGATCATCCCGGCCTCGTCGGGGTCGTGCCGGATCGGAATCAGGTCGAGGGCGATATCCTCGCCCTTCAGCAGCATGCCGGCACGGCCGATCGCCAGCTCGCCCACCCGGCTGCCGCGCATCCCGCCGCCGACGACGATGCGCTGGGTGTCCTGCCAGGCCTTCAGCTTCAGCAGCCGGCGGATGACGGTGGCGAGGCCCTGGGCGAATTCCTCGACCACGCCATGCACCAGCCCGGCCACCTCGGCATCGCCCTCGGCCAGCAGCCGGTCGAGCTGGCGGCGGCTGATCCGGGCGGTCGGCGCCTCGCCCAGCGGGTCCTCGTCATCCACCCGCTTCAGCGTCTTCCGCCAGGCCTCGAGGATCTGCTTGAAGGCACCGCTGCTGGCCTGGTCGCCGAGGAAGCCCTCCGGCGTGCGCAGTTCGGCATTGACCGCATCGACGCTGACGGCCGGCAGCGCGGTGGCGCCATGTGCGGGGAAGCCGGGTGGCTTGGGCCGTTCGACCTGATCCGTCATAAGCAATGGATATCCGGAGGGGGACCCTGCCAACGCACCGCCGCGGCGATCGTTTCGGCTCACTCCGGCAGTTGGCGTATCGCCCTGCGGTAGCCGGGATGCGACGGGTTCATCGCCGGCCGGTCGAGCGGCTTCAGCGCGTCGCCGCCACCCGTGCCGCGGCGGGGCCGAAGCGGGTCCAGCCCGGCACCTGGGCAGCGAGGTTCACCTCGCGCCACTTCGGGTGGCGGGGCGGCCGCAGGAAATCCGGGAAACGGCTGAAGAAGGCCTCGACGAAGCGGGCGACCTTGCGATGCCGCTCATTGTTCGGTGGCCAGGCATAGGCTGCCATGACGGCGCCGACCGCAATGGTCTCGACCGCCTCGCCTTCGACCAGGTTCGGATAGTCAGCCGCCGCCAGGGCGGAAGGGAGATAGGTTTCGAGCAGCGCCGGGGTCGCCGGCACCGCCAGGAAATGCAGCCCGCTATTGGCCGGAATGCCGCTGAACAGCCGGGCCGGCTTGCCCGCGACATAGACCAGCGCGGCGATCTCGCCCCGCCGCAATTGTTCGAGCGCGCTGTCCTGCGGCACATGCCGCGGCTGGACCCCGAGCCCATCCAGCACCAAGGTCGCGGTCATCGCCGTGCCGCTGCCGCGCACATCGACATTGACCGGCTTGCCGGCCAGATCGGCCAGCCGCCCGATCCCCGGCGCCGCCAGCACATGCACCTCCTCGTCGTAGAGCTTGGCGATGTACTGGATCAGCTGGTCGACCCCGGGCAGCAGCCGCTCCCGCTTCGCATAGGCCAGCACGTCCGATTGGACGATGCCGATATCGACGCCCCGCAGGACCATGATGTCGCTGAGATTCTGCAGCGAGCCCTTGCCGAGGATCGGCAGTATCCGCAGCTGGTCGCCATCATCCAGCACCGCAGCCAGATCGGCGGCGATCCGGGCATAGGTGCCGTCGATCCCGCCGGAGACGACCCCGACCGTGCCGGCATTGGCCCGGACGCTGAGCGTATTGAGCGAGGCCGCCAGCCCCTGCGCCGCCGCCGGCGCCCCGAACGGGCGGGCGGTGCCGGCGGCAAGGGCGGCGAGCAGCAGCGCACGGCGGGCTGGGGTCATCGAACGGTCTCCAGGTTTGCGCTGGCCGATATGCCATGTGCCGCCAATTCCTGCGCCCGCCGATACCAGGTGGCGGCGGCGGCGGGGTCCGGCCGGATGCCCCAGGCACCCAGCCGTGCGAGTACATCCGGATCATAGGTCTCCCCCAGGGCATGCGCACCGGCCGCGCTGCCCGCCTCGGCCACCCGTTCGAAGAAGCGCCGGGCGGCGGAGACGTCGCCGAGCGCCAGGCGTGCCTCACCAAGCCGCAGCAGCATGGTCTGGTGCGCCAGAGGGACGGCCGGGGTGGTGAGGGCCGGGTTGGTGAGGGCCGGCTCGGCCATGCTGGGCAGGACCGGCTTCGTGGCAGCGGCCGCAAGGCTGATCGGGGCCGAATCGGCCGGCGACGCCACGGGCGGCGCGACTTCGGCCACCGGAGCCTCGACCAGCGGGACCACGGCCACCGGAACTTCGGCTACCGGGGCCACCCGGACCTCGGCCGATAAGGCCTGAACCTCCGGCTCCTGGACCTTCGGCATCTCCACCAGGCGCGGCACGGCATCGGGTGGCGGCTCGGCCGGCATCGCCGGTGACCCACCCCAGGCCTCGGCCGAAGGCGCATCGGTACCGCTGTCCGGCGCCTGAACGGCGGCCGCCGCATCCGCTGACGCGATGGCCACGGCCAGGATCCCCAGCGGCTCCGGCACCTCCGCTGACCACGGTCGGGTAAGCAGGATCACGCCTGCCATCGTGGCCGCCAGGACCAGCCCGGCCGCCATGCCGCGCTGCCTGCGTGCCTTGGGCAAAGCTGCCGAGGCGGGGTCAAGCTCCGCTCCAGCCACGCCGGTTAGCGCTCGCCGTACCACCTGCATCCAGGCATCGCCGCTGGGCAGATCGAGCGGCGGCTGGCCGGCGAAGGCTTCGGTCAGCCGCCGCGGCAATGCCGGCAACTCGCCAGGCCGCAGCATCCGATGCACCACGGGCAGATAGCCATGGAAGATTGCGCCGAACCGCGCTTCCGCCAGCCGCTGGCGCAGCAGGCCGGGCGCCTCCGCGGTCCAGTGCGGTGCGACCTGCAGCAGCGCCACGCCCAATGCCGGATGCAGCAGCACGAAGTCGATTCGCTCGGTGCCGATCCGTGCATCGGTGAGCAGGATCCAATCCGGGCCAAAGCCCGCCAGCACCGGAGCGGCGCCGGCAGCCGGATCGGGCATCTGCGGCGTAAAGCTTCCCAGTCGATCCTGCTGCAGCATGGATGTGTCTCCCAGGCCGGATGGTAGACGAATCCTGGGGATGATGTGTCGGATCGGCCGGCATGTCCGGTATCACGGCTGGGCGAGCAGCCGACGCAGGCCGAGCCCGACCGGCACCATGGCGGGGATCACCTGCTGGGTGAATCGTTCGATCGCAGCCAGCGCCGGCTGTCCTGGCTTGCCAGCTTCCAGCCCATCCAACGCCGGCCGCAGCGTCGCCGCCTCCATCGCGGCGAGCCGCAGGGTCGCGTCCCGTGCCGCGACGATCGCGCCGGGTTCGATCAGCTCCCCCGCCCAGGCCGGCAGCGCCGCCAGCAGCTGTGGCCAATGGGCCAGGTGCAGGTAGAGGCTGGGCACGACACCGCCGGGATGCCGGGCGGCGAGCCCCTCGACCAGTGCCGCAATGCCCGGGGCAAGCGCGTCCAGCCGGGGCAATGGCGGCGGCGCGGGCAGCGGATCGGGTGCCGTCGTGGATGCGCCCTTCGATGCCGCCGGCTGCTGGCCATCGAGGCTTTGCCGTAGCGCGGTCAGCAGCAGCAGGTTAGTGAGGTTGCCGCGATTATAGATCTCGACCAGCCCGGCGATGGCAGTCCGGTCCGCCGGCGTCAGGCCCGCCGCGCGCCAGGTCGCTGCATCCA
>JAQGIA010000490.1 GCA_028291445.1 Belnapia sp. | reverse complement strand
ATGGCCGCCCGAACCCCGCCCGCCGCCGACCTCTTCGGCGAAGCATCGCCACCATCCCCGCCGCGCGTCGAAGTGCCGGTCGGCCCGCGCCCGCTGGCCGACCGGCTGCGGCCGCGTGAGCTGGAGGAGGTGGTGGGGCAGGACCACCTGGTCGGGCCGGCCGGCTCGCTCTCCGGCATGCTGGCGCGCGGCTCGCTCGCCTCGCTGATCCTCTGGGGGCCGCCGGGGGTAGGCAAGACCACCATCGCCCGGCTGCTGGCGGAGCGGGCCGGGCTGGTCTTCGTCTCGCTCTCGGCGGTGTTCTCGGGCGTCGCCGACCTCAAGCGGGCCTTCGAGGAGAGCCGCCAGCGCCGCCGGGCCGGGCAGGGCACGCTGCTGTTCGTCGACGAGATCCACCGCTTCAACCGGGCGCAGCAGGATGGCTTCCTGCCGGTGGTCGAGGACGGCACCGTCACCCTGGTCGGCGCCACCACGGAGAATCCGAGCTTCGCGCTGAATGGCGCGCTGCTGTCGCGCTGCCAGGTGCTGGTGCTGCGACGGCTGGACGACGCGGCGCTCGAACTTCTGCTGGACCGCGCCGCGGCGGAGGCCGGGCGGACGCTGCCGCTGGATGAGGCCGCGCGGGCCACGCTGCGCGCCATGGCGGATGGCGACGGGCGCTACCTGCTGAACCTCGCCGAGCAATTGCTGGCCCTGCCCGAGGGGCAGCCGCTGCTGGATGCGGCCGGGCTCGGCGAACTGCTGGCGAAGCGGGCGGCGCTGTACGACAAGGATCGGGAGGAGCACTACAACCTCATCTCCGCGCTGCATAAGTCGCTGCGGGGCTCGGACCCGGATGCGGCGCTCTATTGGTTCGCCCGGATGATCGGCGGCGGCGAGGACCCGCGCTACATCGCCCGCCGGCTGACCCGCTTCGCCGCCGAGGATATCGGCATGGCCGATCCGCGCGCCCTGCCGCTGGCCATCGCCGCCTGGGAAACCTACGAGCGGCTGGGCTCGCCGGAGGGGGAATTGGCCCTGGCGCAATTGGTGGTGCATCTCGGCACCGCGCCGAAATCCAATGCGGTCTATGTCGCCTGGGGCGAGGCGCAGCGGGCGGCGAAGGAGACCGGCAGCCTGATGCCGCCGAAGCATATTCTTAATGCCCCGACCAAGCTGATGCAGGGCCTCGGCTACGGCCGCGACTATGCCTATGACCACAACGAGGCCGCGGGGTTCTCCGGCCAGGACTACTTCCCCGAAGGCATGCCGCGCCGGGCCTTCTACCGCCCGACCGACCGTGGCGCCGAGGCGGCGGTGGGCGAGCGGCTGGAGCGCTGGGCGGCGATCCGGGCGGAGCGTGCCCAAGGGCGCGACCAGGGGCAGAACCCTGCGCGGAACCCTGCGCGGAAGCCGGGCCAATGAGCGGCGCCTCCCTGGGAGCCTCCCTGGGCGCCTCCCTGGGCGGGGCCTTGGGCCCGGTGCCGGTGCTGCTGGTGGCGGCCGGCGGGGCCATGGGCTCGGTGCTGCGCTACCTGGTCTCGGTGCTGGCGATCGAGGCCTTCGGGCTGGGCTTTCCCTGGGGGACGCTGGCGGTGAACGTGCTGGGCAGCGGGCTCATCGGGGTTTGCGGCGGGCTGGGCCTCGGCGGCGACCTGCGGCTGCTGCTGGTGACCGGGCTACTCGGGGGCTTCACCACCTTCAGCGCCTTCAGCCTGGAAACCGGGCTGCTGTGGCAACGAGGCTGGTGGCTGGCGGTGGTCTATGTGGTAGCCAGCCTGGGGCTGGGGTTGGCGGCCTTCGCGCTGTGCTTCGGCTTGGCGCGGCGGATTTAGGGAGGGCGAACAATGTTGCAGATCATCGGAACCTGGCGATTGGTCGAGGTCCGCGCCGTCGACCCGGAGGGCCGCCCGGTGCCCTCCCAATACGGCGAAGCCCCCATGGGCGTCGTCACCTTCGCACCGGGCCGCATGATGGCGGTGCTCGGCGACAGCCGGCCGCCGGTCACGGGGGAGGTGCGCTTCTATACCTCGTACACCGGCCCCTGGACCTTCGACGGCGCCACCCTGATCACCCGGGTCGACGGCTGCTCCGACCCCACCCGCATGGGCACCGACCAGATCCGCAAGGTGCGGACGGAGGGCGCGCATATCGTGCTCACCCCGCCGCCGCGGCTGCACCAGGGGGTGATGCAGCAGCCCGAATTGGTCTGGGAGAGGTTGGCTTAGCCTACCTGGCTTAGCGCTCGGCCACCCGCCCCGGCACGTCGAGCGGCGTCACCACCACCGGGGCGGTGCCCTGGTCCCGCATGCCGAGGTCGCTGGCGGTGCGGGGGCTGACGTCGATCACCCGGTTGCGGGCATAGGGGCCGCGGTCATCGACCTTCACCTCGGCGCTGCGGCCATTGTCGAGGTTGGTCACCCGCACCGTGCTGCCGAGCGGCAGGGTGCGATGCGCGGCGGAATTGGACCGGGCGTCGAAGCGCGCCCCATTGGCCATCCGCCGGCCGTTGAATTTACTGGAGTAGAAGCTGGCGGTGCCACGCTGCTGCCGGGCTTGCGGCTGCCCGGCCTGGGCTGGAGCACGCATGGCTGGAGTACGCATGGCTGGGCCATGCTTGGCTGGGGCATGTGCGGCGGCGCGCTGGTGGTGTGGTTTCCGCGCCTGCTCGGCGGCATCGGCGGAGGGCGAAAGGCTCGGGGCGGCGACACCCAGAACCATGATGGCCGCGGCTGCGGCAATGGTCATGTACCGTGTCATGCCCTTGCCTACGCCCCAAACCGCCAAAGGTTCTATCCCCGTTCGCGGAAAATGCCGCGCTCGTGCTAAGGGACGCCGCATGACCATCCAGACCAGGACCGTGGCGGAGGCCGAGGCGGATACCCGCCTCGACCGCTGGTTCCGCCGGCATTTCCCCCAACTTACCCAGGGCGCGCTGCAGAAGATGCTGCGCACCGGCCAGATCCGCATCGACGGCAAGCGGGCGGAGGCCAATACCCGCCTCGCCCAGGGCCAGGAGGTGCGCATCCCGCCGCTGCCCGATGGCCCGCCGCCGGCCCGCGACCAATTCCTGGTCTCCGGCGAGGATGCCGAATGGCTGCAGACCCTGGTGATCCACCGGGACGACAGCGTGATCGTGCTGGACAAGCCGCATGGGCTGCCGGTGCAGGGCGGGCCGGGCATCACCCGCCACCTCGACGGCATGCTGGACGCGCTGCGCTACGGCTACGAGGACCGGCCGCGCTTGGTGCATCGGCTGGACCGCGATACCTCCGGCGTGCTGCTGATTGCCCGGACCCCGGGGGCGGCGGCCTTCCTCGCCAAGGAGTTCCGTGGCCGCGGGGTGGAGAAAACCTATTGGGCGGTGGTCATCCCGCAGCCCGAGCAGACCGATGGGCGGATCGATATCGCCCTGCTGAAGCAGGACGGGCCGCGCGGCGAGCGGGTGATGGCGATGGACGACCCGGACGCCGGGGCGCGCGCCATCACCGATTTCCGCACCCTCGATGCCGCCAAGCGCCGCGCCGCCTGGCTGGAACTGAAGCCGCTGACCGGCCGCACGCATCAGCTGCGGGTGCATTGCGCCGAGGGGCTCGGCACGCCGATCCTGGGCGACGGCAAATATGGCGGGGCGGCGGCGCATATGGATGGGCTGTCCGGCGAGCTGCACCTGCATGCGCGGGCGCTGCGGCTGCCGCATCCCGAGGGCGGCACCCTGGAGGCGGCGGCGGCGCTGCCTCCCCATATGAAGGCGACCTTCGATTTCTTCGGCTTCGAGGCGCCGAAGACCCCGCTGCCGCGGCGACTGGCGCTGGCCTCGAAGCGGTAGCGCGCGATCGCCCGGGTCCCGGATCCAGGACCCGGCTGCAATTCGGTGCAACGGACCGCTGCGCTGGACCGTGATCGCCTGGGCCGCCTGACGCGAGCATGGGCCAGCGCCATATGCCGGGGCATGCACGCCAAGCCGGGCCCGATCCGGCAAATACCCCCGACCTGGTAAATTCCGGAGACGCCGATGTCGGATGTCATGACCCCGCCGCCCCGCCGCCGCCGCCGCTGGCTGCGCTGGGTACTGGCCGGCCTTGCCCTGCTGGTGCTGCTGCCGGCGGCGGCGCTCGCCGTCTTCCTCGCCACCTTCGATGCCGAGGCGCAGAAGCCGCGCATCCAGGCGGCGGTGGAAGCGGCGACCGGTCGCAAGCTGACCCTGGCCGGGCCGATCGGGCTGAAATTCGCCCTGGCGCCCACCCTGACCCTGCAGGACGTGGCGCTGGCCAATGCCCCCGGCGGCAGCCGGCCGCAGATGGCGAGCATCCGCCGGGTGGAGGTGGAGGTGGCACTGCTGCCGCTGCTCTCGCGCCAGGTGGAGGTCCGCCGCCTGGTCCTGCTCGGGCCGGATATCCTGCTGGAGACGGATGCCGCGGGGCGGCCGAACTGGGCCTTTGGCCCGGCGGTGGCACCCGCCGAGACGGCAACCACCCCCGCCGCCGCCGAGGCCGCCGCCCCGGCCCGGGCGGCGCAGGAGGCCGGGCGGCGGCTCGGCATCGCG
>JAQGIA010000474.1 GCA_028291445.1 Belnapia sp. | reverse complement strand
GCTATCGGTGAACCCGGACGAGGCGCTGCTGTTCGGCGAGGCGGACGACCAGAAATGGCGGCAGGCCATGGCCAAGCTGAAGGTCGATCCGGTGCTGCTTTCGGGTGCCGCCGGCCACGCCTGACAGCCAGGCGGACCGACCAAGCCTCCGATCCGGGTTGCGCCGCGCCCGTGGCGTGGCCGTCCGGCAGCCGACCCTCAGCTCGGGCGGCGGACCAGGGCGAGGCCAAGGCCCAAGGCGATCATGGCCGCCCCCGATAGCTCACGGAGGCGACGGATCAGGCCGGGGCGCGACGCCACGCCCGAGCGAATGCCTCCCGCCGCGAAGGCCACAGCCACGTCGACGAGGGTATTCAGGGCAACGGCGACCAGGCCGAAGACGATGAATTGCGTCACCACATCGCCGGCAGCAGGGTCCAGGAACTGCGGCACGAAGGCCAGGAAGAAGGCCGCCGTCTTAGGGTTCAGCGCCTCCACCAGCACCCCCTCGCGGAAGGCGCGCCGCGCCCCGAGCGGCAGCATCGCGGCGCCCCCCTTGAGGGCCGCCAGCGCATCCCGGCGCGCGGCCTGCATGGTGCGCAGGCCAAGCCAGACCAGGTAGGCGGCGCCGGCCAGCTTCAGGACGGTGAACAATTCCGCGCTCGCCAGAACGATGGCGGACACGCCCAGGCTGCCGGCGATGACATGCAGCATGCCGCCCAGCCCGGTTCCGAAGCTCGAAGCGATGCCCTCGGTCCGGCCACCGGCCAGGGCACGGGCGGCGACGTAGAAGATACCCGGCCCGGGCGTGATGGCGAGCACCAGCGCGGCGGCGAAGAACAGGGCGAGTTGGGTGAGGTCGGGCATGGCCAGGGCTTTTATCGCATTTCAACTTTGCCTGAAGCCCATTTGCCTGAAGCCCAGTTGCATCTTTCGGCCGGCTTCGGCGGGCCTCACTGAGGCTGCAGCCGCCGCGCCGCCAGCAGCGCCCATTGGGTCGCCAATGCGCTGACCAGCATCCAGCAGGCGGTGGCGATGCCGCTGCCGGTCTCCGTCACCCCGCAAAGCACCGTCATCAACGCCCCGCAGCCCATCTGCGCCGCGCCGATGAAGCCCGAGGCGGTGCCGGCCAGGTTGGGCCGGACGCTGATGGCCGCGGCGATGGCATTCGGCTGGGTCATGCCGTTGCCCAGCGCGGCCAGCGCCATGGGGGCGAAGAACAACGCGATATGCGGCGGCAGGAAGATCTGCACGACCAGCGCCAGCAATCCGCCGGCGGTGGTGACCATGGTGCCGAGCGCCAGCATGCGGGTGATGCCGAGCCTGGTCGCCAGCCTTGCCGCGGTGAAGGTCCCGGCGCTCCAGGCGAAGGGGATGCACATCATCGCGGTGGCATAGGCGGTCGCCGAATAGCCGAGGCCGTTGATGACCACCAGCGGCCCGCCGACGGCGAAGGCGAAGAACACGCCGGTGGCGAAGGCGGTCAGCCCGCAATAGGCCCGGAAGGCCGGCAGCCGCAGCAGTTGCACATAGGCCCCGAGCATGCCCGCCAGGCCGGGCAGCGGCTGTGGCTCCCGCAGGGTTTCCGGCAGCCAGACGCGCACCGCCAGCAGCATCGGCGCGGCGAAGGCGAAGCAGGCGACCATGGAGGCCCGCCAGCCGAATTGCTGGTCCAGCAGGCTGCCGAGCAGCGGGGCGATCATCGGCGCCACCGCCATGGCGGTGCTGACATAGCCCATCACGCTGGCGGCCTGCTCGCGCGGATAGGCGTCGCGGATCATCGCCCGGCCGAGCACCAGCCCGGCGCAGCCACCGATCGCCTGAAGCACCCGGGCCGCGACCAGCCAGCCGATGCTGGGCGCCAGCGCCGCGGCGAGGCTGCCGACCAAATAGATCGCCAGGCCGGTCAGCAGCAGCGGCTTGCGGCCATAGCGGTCGGACAGCGGCCCATAGACCAGCTGCGCCACCGCCACCCCGACCAGGTACAGCGTCAGGGTGAGCTGCGCGGTGCCGTAATTGGTCGCCAGCGCCGCCGCCAGGGCCGGCAGGCTGGGGATCAGGATCTGCATGGTGAAGGGGCCGAGCCCGGTCATCGCCACCAGCAGGGTGATGGCGGGCTTCGGCCGCGGCACGACGGCCGGCGGGGGAGCGATGGGGGGGTCGTACTGGGGAATGTCGCGGGGATTCACCGGCGCCTTCTAGGCAGCGGGACCGCGGTTGCCCAGCCGCCCAGGGTCGAGCCACACGCCGACATGATGTGCGGTGGCGGCATGGCTGCCTGAAGATCGGGCGGATCTGCCGGAGGTAATCGTCGATTGCCTGCTTCGCGGTCGTTGTATGTGCCGCGTCAGCCCAGCGCTACCGCCAGCTCCCGCGCCGCCCAGCGCAGCGCGCCCGGCTCATGCCCGGAAAACCCCAGCATCAGCCCCTGGATCGGCGGGGCGGCGAGGAACATCGGGCTTACCGGGCGTGCCACCAGCCCACGCCGGGCGGCGGCGGCGGAAACCGCCAGATCCGACAGGCCGGGCCGCAGCCGGGCCAGCAGCTTCATCCCCTGTTCCGGCACCTCCACCGCGAGTTGCCCCGGCAGGTTGGCCCGCAGCGCCTCGACCAGCGCATCCCGGGCGATGCGGTAATGCTGGCGCATCCGGCGGAGGTGCTGGGCGAAATGGCCCTCCGCCAGGAAGTCGGTCACCACGCCTTCCTGCAAGGCGGCCGGGTACCAATCGGTCAGCAGCCGGGCCGCGAGTACTGGCTCCAGCAGTTCCGGCGGCACCACCGCATAACCGAGCCTGAGGCCGGGGAAGAGCACCTTGCTGAAGGTGCCGACATAGATGACGCGGCCACCGTCATCGATGCCTTGCAGCGAGGCGAGCGGCCGGCCGGCGTAGCGGAACTCGCTGTCGTAGTCGTCCTCCAGCACCCAGGCGCCTTCGCGCCGGGCCCAGGCCAGCAGCTCCAGGCGGCGGGCCATCGAGAGCACCACGCCCAGCGGATATTGCGAGGAGGGGGTGACATAGGCGAGCCGCGCATCCGGGGCGGCGGCGATGCCGGCGGCGACTTCCATGCCCTGGCCATCCACCGGCACCGGCACGATGCGGGCGCGGGCGGCGGCCAGCGCGGCGCGAACGGCGGGGTAGCATGGGTCCTCCAGCCAGACCGGGGTGCCCGGTTCCACCAGCACCCGCAGCATCAGGTCGATCGCCTGCTGCGCGCCGGCGGTCACCACGACCTGTTCCGGCTCGCAGCGCACGGCGCGGGCCGCCCGCAGGTAGCGGCTGATCGCCTGGCGCAGCGGCAGCGCGCCGCGCGGATCGGCATAGCCGAGCAGGGCCGGATCCAGCTTGTGCAGATGACGCATGGTCAGGCTGCGCCAGATTTGCAGGGTCCGGTCATCCAGCGAGCAGCGGCCGGTATTGAAGGGCGCGGTGCCGTATTGCCCGGCGTGGGGCACGACCGGCGGCGGCGGCGGAGCGGCGGCGGGCGGCAGTTCCAGCGGCTCCGGCATGTCGCGGGAGACGTAGCTGCCGGCGCCGACGCGGCCTTCGATGAAGCCCTCGGCCAGCAATTGCTCATAGGCGGCGACCATCGAATTGCGGGCGATGCCGAGATGCTGGGCCAGCGCCCGGGTGGGCGGCAGCCGGCCGCCGGGGGAGATGGCGCCGGCCAGGATGGCGCGGCGCAATTCCAGATAGACCTGGCGCAGCACCGGCACCGGGCTG
>JAQGIA010000467.1 GCA_028291445.1 Belnapia sp. | reverse complement strand
GCACGGGGCGCTGGCGAAGGCACGGGCAAAGTCCAGCTTGCCGAGGGCAACGCGGCCCAGCACCGGGTCGGCGGCGCGTAGCCGGGCCAGCAGCCGGCGGGCGAGGGCGATGGTCACCGTGCTCTGCCAGGCGAGGCGGCGGGAGCGCAGCAGGCGGGGCAGCGCGGCGGCGCGGTCCAGCTGTTCCTCGACGCGGTCGAGCGCGGCATCCAGCACCTCGCGCCGGCGGGTGGCATTGGCCGGGTCGAAGAAGGCGGCCTCGCCGCCGGCGAGGTCCATCCAGGCAGCCGGCAGATAGACCCGGTTCAGCGCAGCGCGGTCCGGCACCAGATCCTGCACATGGTTCAGCACCTGGAGCGCGGTGCAGAGCCCATCGGCCGCGGCATTGGCCGGCGCGTTGTCGCCATCGCCATGCAGCCGCAGCAACATCCGCCCGACCGGGTCGGCGGAGCGGCGGCAATAATCCTCGAGTGCCGCCCAATCGGCGTAGCGCGCCTGGGTCGCATCCTGGCGGAAGGCCGCGAGCATCAGCCGCGCCTCGCCAGTGCCGACCGCGAGGCGGTTCAGCGGGATCGCCGGATCGTCCAGGCTGCGGTCCATCGCCTCCAGCCGGGCCAGCTTCTCCGCCGCGTCCAGCGTGTCGCTGTCGGCGATGTCGTCGGCGGTGCGGACGAAGCGGTAGAAGGCCATCACCTGGGCGCGCACCGGCCTGGCCAGCAGCAACGAGGCGGTGGGGAAATTCTCGGTATCGTGGTCGCGGTTCGGGGTGGGCGTTGCGGCGCTGCTCATGCCGCCTTTGTGGCCGGATATGCCCGGCCTTTCCAGCCCGCCGGGCGGCCGATCGCCCACATCCCCAGCGCGGTCCATTGGATGGCCAGCGCCACCAGCACGGTCAGCGGATGCAGCGGGACGGTCCACCACGGCTCCCGCGTGCGCCAGGTGATGGCGGCGCGCAACGCGAACATCAGCAGGATGGCAGCGATGGCGGGGGGTGCCGGCAGCAGCGCCCAGGGCCAGAGATGCGCGCCCGAGAGCAGCACGGTCCAGACCGGCAGGCCGAGCGGCGTCGCCATGCCCTCCCGCGCATTCTTCACGAAGCCGGCGCAGCTTTCGCCGAAGCCGCCGTACATCCGGCAGGTGGCGAGCGAGGCGCCATCCACCACCTCGGTCAGATGGCCCTCGGCGCGGAAGCGGCGGGCGAGCGCCAGGCCGTCATGCAGCACGTGCCGCACCGCGCCGTGGCCGCCGATCGCCGCATAGGCGGCATGATCGCAGAGGATGAGCTGGCCGCAGGCGGCGGCGAGGTCGGCGCGGCGGGTGAAGGCACGCCCCGCGGCCGGCAGGTAGCCGAGCAGCAGCAGGTTGATGGCCGGGACGGTCAGCGCCTCCCCCAGGGAGCCGATCAGCTGGCGGGGGACGCCGCTGAGCATGGCGATGCCCTTGGCCACCGCATGTTCCGCCATGGCGGCGGCGGCATGCGGCGTCAGGCGGACATCGGCATCGATGAACAGCAGATAGGTGCCGCGCGCCGCCTCGGCGAGGCGGGCGCAGGCATGCACCTTGCCGGTCCAGCCGGGCGGCAGCGGCGGTGCCTGCAACAGGCGGATGCGCGGGTCGGCCGCGGCGAGACCGGCGACGATGCCGGCGGTGCCGTCGCGGCTGCCGTCATCCATCACCACGACCTCCACCGCCACGCCTTGGCTGGCCAGGGCGGCGTGGAGGCAATCGGCGATATTGCCGGCCTCGTCGCGAGCCGGGATCAGGATGGAGACGAGCCGGCTCGTGGCCATACCCCTGGGGCAAACGCCCTTAGCGGCAGCGTTCTCGGGCGCCCGCAGCCGGGGCAGCAGAAACAGGTTCACCGCGCCGAAGATGGCCGGCAGCGCCGCCAGCGCGAGGGTCAGCCAAGCCCAATCCATGTCGCCCCCCCTTGGTCGTCTTATTCTCCCGCCTGCGGATCGTGCCGTGGGTCGAAGCTTTCTCCACGTAGCATCGCCCTTGCCCGGCGCCAGCCCTGGTAGATGCCGCCCATGCCGTTTTGTCCGCGCAGCACCGGGCGGAAGCGGGCGGGGTCGCGGGCGATGGCATCCTCGGCCAGCCGGTCCATGGTGGCTTCCAGGGCCGCGCCGAGGGCCAGGGCGCGGGCGGCGCGGTCCATGGCCGCGAGGCTGGCACCCTCGATCGGCGGGCCGAAGCCGGCCAGCATCTCGGCCGAGCGCTCGGTCCAGAAGGGGTATTCGATGGCCAGCGGCAGGAAGCGGGCATCAGGCGCCAGCTCGGCCAGCCGGACCAGGCCGGGCGCGATGGGCACCGGGCGTTCGCGCACGTCGCAGAAGCGGCCGGGAGCATTCATCCAGAGCATATGGTCCGGTTGCGCCAGCACCGCCTGGGCGGTGCGGAGGAAGCCGACGGCGCCGCGGGCGGAACCGGCCTCCACCCCGAAGACGCCGATGCGGCGCATGAAGCCGTAGCGGGAGAGCGCATCGGCATCCATCGGGATGAACATGCGCCGGCCGGGCAGCAATTCGGTCGAGAGAATCATGAAGGCGACGCCATCCCACCAGGAGGGGTGGTTGGCATAGATCACCAGCGGCGCGCCGGCCGCGCCGGGCTGCGGCGCGCCCCAGGCGGCGAGGCGGATGGCGCGCAGGTGCTTGGCGGCGAACCGGCCAAAGACGAAGCGGAAGAAGCCGAAGCGAGCCGGCGAGAACAGCTCGACCGGCCCCGGGGGGGCGGTCACTCGGCGGCCAGCGGCACCCTGAGGGCGTCGCGCTGGCCGGCCTCATGCGCCGCCGCGCTCATCCCCCGGCCGCCGAGATCCTGGTCCAGGCTGTCGGCGGCGATCCAGCCGCT
>JAQGIA010000438.1 GCA_028291445.1 Belnapia sp. | reverse complement strand
GCGGCGGCCGATGCGGCGGAGGCCGGCGTCGCGGCCACGGCGGCGATGTCGCCGCGGCTGGGGCGGGCGAGCTACCTCGGCGACCGGGTGCTGGGCGTGCCGGATGCCGGCGCGGCGGCGGTCGCGGTCTGGCTGCGGGCACTGGCTGGATAATGGCTTGGCCGGATGAAGCCTAGGCCGAACAAAGGCTTCAGCCGGGCGCGATGGCTTCGATGATGACCGACGGGCGGCCGCCGCCGGGCTCCACGACCTCGCCGATGCGGGCGCCGATCAGCGCCTCGGCAAGCGGCGAGGTCCAGCTCAGCAGGCCCTGGGCCGGATCCGCCTCATCCTCGCCGACGATGTGCCAAATCATGCGCTCGGCGCCGCGGCGGATGGTGACGCGGGTGCCGAAGCCGACCTCCTCCGGCAGGCCGGCGCCAGCTACGACGAGCTGGGCGGTGGCGGCGCGGGACCGCCAGTAGCGCAGGTCGCGGGCGAGGCCGGCCCGTTCCGGCGCATCGGCGGCCAGCGCGGCGAGGCGGTCCTGCAATTGCCGCACCATGGCCTCGATCAGCGCCTGGCCGCGCGGGGTGACGCGGTTGGGCGCGCTGCTGACCGGGCGTTCGGGAAGGATGGCCGCCTTGGCCTCCTCCGCGGCTTCGGAGACGAATGCTCGGCTCATGACGGGTGTCCTGGTTCGGGCGAGTGGTTCGGCCACGGTTTGACCGCCCGGCCATGCTCCCGCATGCTCCGGCCGGGACGGAACGCATCACTCTCCGATGGAGCTACAGGATGCCGAATAATTCGACGATACCCCTGCTCGACCTGGGCCCCGCCTTCGCCGGCGAGCCGGGCGCGCTGGAGGCGACGGCCGTCGAGCTGCGCCGCATCTGCGAAACCGTGGGCTTCCTGTTCATCGCCAATCACGGCGTGCCCTTCGAACTGGTGGATGCCACCTTCGCCGCTGCCGCGCGCTTCCATGCGCAGCCGCTGGAAGCGAAGCTGGAGGTCAAGCTCGACGATACGATGCAGGGCTACCTGCCCTACAAAAGCAGCACGACGCGGGCCAATGGCCTCGTCGCGGTGCGCAAGCCGAACGAGAACGAGGCCTTCTTCGTCAATCCCGAGCGCGAGCCCGGCCGCGACGCCAATCGCTGGCCGGCCGCCGTGCCGGAGATGCGCGCGGTGGCGCTGCGCTATTTCGCCGCGCTCGAGGCGCTGTCGATGCGGCTGCTGCCGGTCTATGCCAGGGCGCTCGACCTGCCGGCGGATTATTTCGGGCCGCTCTGCGACCGCTCGCTGAGCTCGCTGCGGCTGACGCATTATCCGCCCGTCGCCTATGGCGCCGACGAGTACGGCATCGCCCCGCATACCGACAGCAGCTTCTTCACGCTGCTGGCGCAGAACCCGGTGCCCGGCTTGCAGATCCGCACGCAGGAGGGCGAATGGATCTCCGC
The DNA here is from genome assembly GCA_028291445.1 of Belnapia sp. Taxonomy (GTDB): domain Bacteria; phylum Pseudomonadota; class Alphaproteobacteria; order Acetobacterales; family Acetobacteraceae; genus Belnapia. Next base: position 1,202 of record JAQGIA010000438.1, on the reverse strand, counting down.
GCCGGTGATCCCCGAAACCTTCGTGGTGAATACCGGCGACGTGTTGAATCGCTGGACCAACGGGCGCTTCCTGTCGACGCCGCACCGTGCCTTCAACACCATGGCCGCGGCGCGCTACGCCATCCCCTTCTTCTTCCATCCGAACCCCGAGACGATGGTCGAGGCGCTGCCGGGCTGCGTGCCGCCGGGCGAGGCGCCGCGCTTCCCGGCGCAGACGGTGGGCGACTACATGGCCTGGTTCCGCGGCCAGAATTACGCGCATTTCCGCAAGGATGCCGCCGCGGCCGAATAGGCGGCGCGCCTCCCAAGAACAACGCCGGACCACGGCTCATTCGTCCGACCCCATTTGTCCGACCCCATTTGTCCGACCCAATTCGTCCGACAAGGAATGAGCCGATGAGATTGCCCTCCCTGGCTGCGGTCCTCGCAGCCTGTGCCCTGGCCGTTGCGCATCCGGTGCCGGCCAAGGCGCAGGACCGTACGCTGCGCGTGTCGCTGAACACCGAGCTGCAGGTCCTCGACCCGCTGGTCACCACCATCAATGCCACGCGGGTCTTCGCCTATCTGGTTTTCGACACGCTGGTCGGGCTCGATAGCCAGGGCCATTACAAGCCGCAGATGCTGGCCGGCTGGGAGATCAGCCCCGACCGGCTGACCTATGCCTTCACCCTGCGCGACGGGCTGGAATGGAGCGACGGCACGCCGGTGACGGCGGAGGATTGCGTCGCCTCGATCCGCCGCTGGGCGAAGCGGGAGGCGCTCGGCGGGCAGCTCATGGCGGCGACGCGCGAGCTGCGGGTGGTCGATGCCAAGCGCTTCGAGATCGTGCTGAACCGCCCCTTCGCCTTCGTCATCGAGGCACTGGGCAAGGCCGGCCATACCATCCCGGTGATGATGCCGGCGCGGCTCGCGGCGCATGACCCGATGACCGCGGTGCCGGAGATCATCGGCTCCGGCCCCTATCGCTTCCTGCAATCCGAATGGCGGCCGGGCGAGCGCGCCAGCTTCGTGCGCAACCCTCGCTACCGCCCGCGCGAGGAGCCGGCCGATGCGCTGGCCGGCGGCAAGGTGGCGCGGATGGAGCGGATCGAGCTGCTGAGCATCGCCGACCAGGCGACGCGGGCGGCGGCGCTGCAATCGGGCGAGCTGGATTTCCTCGAGATCCTACCCTTCGACTTCATCGCGCCGATGCGGCGGAACCG
>JAQGIA010000395.1 GCA_028291445.1 Belnapia sp. | reverse complement strand
CGCTGGGCGAGACCGAGATGGTCGATGGCCGGGAAATGCTGGGCGTGTGGTCGGAAGGCGTGTTCTTCCCGATCGACGAGACCCGCGTGCTGGATACCGCGGCGGAGTGACCGGACCTTCGGCTTCCGTCGACGCGGGATCTGTCATCGCAGGTCCGGCCTCGATCCCAACGCGGTGACCCCGGCCGAGATCGCCCGCCGGCTGCGCGACCCGGCGGCGCTGGCCCTGGCCGGGCCCACCGAGGGCAATGGCGCCGAGGCCCTGGCGCCGAAGCGCATGATCGCCGCCGCGGTGCTGGTGCCGATCATCCTGCATCCGCACCCGACCGTGCTGCTGACCCTGCGATCCTCGCGCCTCACCGCGCATGGCGGGCAGGTGAGCTTCCCCGGCGGCCGGATCGAGGCGGGGGAGACGCCGGAGGCGGCGGCGGTGCGCGAGGCGGCCGAGGAGGTCGGGCTCGACCCGCGGCTGCCGGAACTGCTGGGACGGCTGCCCGAGCATGCCACCGGCACCGGCTACCGCATCATCCCGGTCATCGCACTGGTCCCGGCGCCGGTCTTCCTGACGCCGGATCCGGCCGAGGTGGAGGAACCCTTCGAAGTCCCGCTCTCGCTCATCCTCGACCCCGCGGCGCCGCAGCGGCGTAGCGGCGAATGGCAGGGCCAGGCGCGGGAGTTCTGGGTCTGGCCGCATGATCGGCATTACATCTGGGGCGCGACCGCGGCGATCCTGGTCAATCTGGCCCGGGTGCTGCGGGGGTAGCGTCAGCATCGCCGGCATCGGCCCCCGACGAAGGATTTGGCCCGCCCTGGTGTCTGCTCAAAAATGTCCGCTCAAATCGGCATCCTGCCGCGGAGGCGCCTTGCCCTATCTTGCCGAATTCCTGTTGTTCATCCTGCCCTTCGCCGCCTTCTTCCTTTGGCAGCGCTTCAACCCGGGCCGCGAGGTGGCCGGTGCCGTGGTCTGGCTGATGCTGGCCGGGGTGGGCTGCGGCCTGGCCGGCGCGGTCTGGTATGCCCGCTCGGTGCGGCTTGAGACCGGGGCCACCTATGTGCCGGCCCGGCTGGGGCCGGATGGCCGCATCGTGCCGGGTGGGGCGGAACCGCGGCGGTGATCCCGCTCCCTGATCATCTCCTTGGTCATCCCGCCGGTCATCCCGCCGGTCAGCTCCCTGGCGATCGGCCGGTGGACCGCATCGCGCCGCCCGCCGTGCTGTGCCGTGGCGCGCCGGCCGCGGTGCTCGCCGCCCTGCCGGGAGCGCGGGCGGTGGGCGGCGCGGTGCGCGATGCGCTCGCCGGGCTGGCGCTGCATGACATGGATGTCGCGGCGCCCTGGCCGCCCGAGGCCATCGCCCGGCGGCTGCGGGAGGCCGGCCTGAAGGTGTTCGAAACCGGCCTCGCCCATGGCACCGTGACCGTTGTGCTGGAGCATGAGCCGGTCGAGGTGACCAGCCTGCGGCGGGACGTGGTGACCGACGGGCGCCATGCCGAGGTCGCCTGGACCACGGATTGGCGGGAGGACGCCGCCCGGCGCGACTTCACCATCAATGCCATGTCGCTCTCGGCCACGGGGGAGATCTGGGATTATTTCGGCGGACGGGACGATCTGGCGGCCGGGCGGGTCCGATTCGTCGGGGAACCGGCAATTCGGTTACAGGAAGATTATCTTAGGGCGCTGCGCTTCTTCCGGTTCCAGGCGCGCTACGGTCGGGGCGTGCCGGATGCCGCGGCGGTGGCGGCCATCCGCGCGGCGGTGCCGGGTCTGGCGCGGCTCTCGCCCGAGCGGGTCTGGATGGAGCTGAAGCGGCTGCTGGCGGCGCCGGACCCGGGCGATGCGCTGGCGCTGATGGCGGAAACCGGGGTGTTGGGGGCGGTGCTGCCGGAGGGGGGCGACCTCGGCATCCTGGCCCGGCTGCAGGCCGCCGGAGCGCCGGCCGAGCCGTTATTGCGCATGGCCGCCCTGCTGCCGCCGAAGCTGGAGGTAGTCCGCCGGCTGGCGCAGCGGCTGCGCCTTTCGGGTGAGGAACGCGATACCATCAGCGATATGGCGGGTCTTCGCCTGCCGCAGCCGGGGGATGGCGAGGATGATCTCCGCCGCCTGCTGGCGGAGCGCGACCACCGCTCGGTGCTGGACCGCGCCTGGCTTGCCGAGGCGCGGCATGGCGGCGACGGCTGGCCAGCGCTGCGGACCCGGATCGCGGCCCTGCCCCGGCCCGGCTTCCCGGTGCAGGGCCGCGATGCCCTGGAGGCCGGTCTGGCGCCAGGCCCGCAGGTGGGGCGGCTGCTGGGCCGGCTCCGGGCGTGGTGGCTGGCCGGCGGCTGCACCGCATCCCGCGACGCCTGCCTCGCCGAACTACGAAAATTGGCCGCCGCCGAACCATCCGGTTAAACCCGCCGGATGGCCCTCGACCCTGCTTCCTCCCGCGTCCTGATCGCCCGCCTGGCGCGGGGCTACCTGGCCCGTCACCGGCGCGGCATCGCCCTGGCGGTGGTCTGCACCCTGGCGCTGGCGGGGCTGACGGCGCTCTATCCCATCGTCATCCAGCAGGGCTTCGACCGTTTCTCCGCCGGGGATACCAGTATCGCCTGGCTCATCCCGCCGGTGATTGTCGCGGTGACCTGCCTCAAGGCCCTGGCGCAATACGGTCAGGCCGTCGCGGTGCAGGCGGTGGTGCTGCGGGTCATCGAGGGGATCCAGGGCGACCTGTTCCGGGCGCTGACCCGGGCCGACCTCGCCAGCGTGACGCAGGATGCCCCGGCCCGGCACGCCAGCCGCTTCACCGTC
>JAQGIA010000366.1 GCA_028291445.1 Belnapia sp. | reverse complement strand
AGCAGGAGCTGCGTCCCGTGCTGAAGCGCATGCTGGCGCTGGCCGAGGCCGACAATATCCTCAAGCCGCAGGCGATCTACGGCTATTGGAAATGCGCCGGCGTCGGCAACGACGTTGTGCTGTTCGCCGAGGATGGCGCGACCGAGGTCTGCCGCTTCACCCTGCCGCGGCAACCGAAGCAGGACGGCGAATGCATCGCCGACTTCATCCGCGACATCGGCGACGGGCCCGGCAAGCGCGACGTCATCGGCCTGCAGGTCGTCACCGTGGGCCAGAAGGCGAGCGACGTCGCCCGCGTCTGGTTCGAGGAGAACCGCTACCAGGACTACCTCTACCTGCACGGCCTGAGCGTCGAGATGGCCGAGGCCATGGCGGAATACGTCCATAAGCGGATCCGCGCCGAGTTGGGATTCGCCAGCGAGGACGACCGCGACATGGACAAGATGTTGAGCCAATCCTATCGCGGCGGCCGGTACTCCTTCGGCTATCCGGCCTGCCCGCGGCTGGAGGACCAAGTGCCGCTGCTGAAGCTGCTCGATGCGGAGCGGATCGGCATCTCGATTTCCGACGAATGGCAACTGCATCCGGAGCAATCGACCAGCGCCATCGTGTTGCATCACCCCAAGGCGAAATACTTCTCGGTCTGACAACTCAGGGTTCCCTCCGGATCGGCACGCTCCCGGTCCTTTGATGCGGAGGCGCCGCCTCGGTGTTCGCGCCCCGTGCCCGCTTCCGCTAATTCGGAGGGGTACAGGCAGCCGCCTGGAGGGAGCGCAGGGGTGTCCGACGACAGCCAGGGGGCTGGGCCCGATATCGATGCGATCCGTGCCTTCGCCGAAGGCTCGCCGGCGGCGATCGCCGTATTGGCTGGCCCCGATCATCGCCTGCTCTACCTCAACCGGGCCTTCGTCCTGGCCACCGGGCTGGATGCCACCGCGCCGCTTGGCCGCCCGGTTGCCGAAATCCTGCCGGCGCTCGTCAGCGGTCGCCATGGCGTGCCGCTCGACCGGTTGCGGGCCAGTGGCCAGGCTTGGCAGGCCCAGGGCCAGGCGCTGGCGATCGGAGACCCGGAACTGGGTCGCTGCTGGGATGTGGAAGCCTCCGCCCTGCGCCGGCGGGACGGCGGCATACAGGGCATCCTGCTCCAGCTTCGTGACGTGACCGAGGCGCATCGCCGGCTGGGCAAGGCGGAAGCGGCGGCAGCGGTGCTGGACGCGGTCTTCGAGCACGCGCCCCTGGGCCTGGCGGTCGCCACCGCGCCGGATGCCAAGGTGATCCGGGTCAGCCGGCATGGCCTGGCCCAGGCCCAGGCCCAGGGCGAGATCGGCCGCGAGCCGGTCGAACTGCTGGCCGGCACCGCGCCGCCCCGGCCACGTGGCTGGGGGGTCTTCCACCACGACGGCAAGACGCCTGCCCGGACCGAGGATTTGCCGCTGCGCCGCGCGCTGCGCCGTGGCGAGCCGGTGCTCCGCCAGCAATGGGTGCTGCGTGGCCGCGACGGCATGGCGCGGCGGGTCCAGTGCAGCGCCGCCCCGGTGCGCGATGGTGCCGGGCGCATCGCCGCCGGGCTGCTGGCCTGGAACGACCCGTCGGATCGCGCCTTGGCGACCGATGCCCGCTACCGCTCCCTGGTCGAGAATGGTGCCCTGGCGGTCTGGACCGCGGCCGCGGATGGGGCGCTGGTCAGCATCGGCGGCTGGGCGGCCCTGACCGGCCAGACGCCGGCCCAGGTGGTCGGCTGGGGCTGGCTCGATGCGGTCCATCCGGAGGATCGCGCCCTGGTCCACGACCGCTGGAGCCGCGCCATCGCCAGCGGCGGGACCTACGAGGCCGAGTACCGCCTGCGTGGCCCGCACGGCGAATGCCGCTGGACCGCCGCCCGGGCGGCGCCACTGCGCGATGCCGGCGGCACCATCCTCGAATGGCTCGGGGTGAATACCGATATCGACGACCGCAAGCAGGCCGAGCGCGGTCTGCGCGACAGCGAGGCGCGGTTCCGCACCCTGGCGGAGGCGATCCCGCATCTGGTCTGGCAGACCGATGCCCTCGGCGAACCGGATTACGTCAATTCCCGCTGGCGTGCCGTCACCGGCCTCGACCTGATCGACCTGCGCGGCGGCGGCTGGCGTGCCGCGCTGCATCCGGAGGACAGCCCGGCCCTGGCCGAGGCCTGGGCCCGGGTGCTGGCCGGCAGCAGCGACTACGATGCCGATGTACGGCTTCGCCACGCCGATGGCGGCTACCGCTGGTACCGGGTGAACGCCGCGCCGGTGCGCAATGCCGCGGGGGCGATCCGCCACTGGGTCGGCACCTGCACCGATATCGACCAGCGCCACACCGTCGAGGAGCAATTGCGCGAGGCCCTGGCGGCACGGGAAGCACTGGCGCGCGAGGCGGATCACCGCATCAAGAACAGCCTGCAATTGGTCGCCGCCCTGCTGCGGCTGCACGCCGGGCGGGTAGCGGAGCCGGCGGCGCGCGAAGCGCTGGAAACCGCCACCGCCCGGGTGCAGGCGGTGGCCGAGGCGCATCGGGCCTTGCAGCTCAGTCCGGATTTCCAGACCATCCGGCTGGCCGACATGCTGCGCGAACTGGCCATTGGCGCGGCGGCGCAGCACCCGGCGGCGGATATCCGCATCGACGCCGAGGAGGAGCTGAGCCTCGATGCCGAGCGGGCCATTCCGCTGGCGCTGATCCTGTCGGAGCTGGTCGGCAATGCGCTGCGCCATGCCCCGCCCGGGGGCGGCCCGGTACGGCTGGCGGCCAGGCTCGACCAGGGCATGATCCTGGCCGAGGTCATCGAGCCCGGCCCGGCGCTGCCGCCTGAAGGCGCCGACAGCCTGGGCGATACCGTGATCCGGGCGCTCGCCCGGCAGATCGCCGCGCAGGTGACGACCGTGGCGGAGGCAGGCGGCGGGGTGCGGGTCTGCCTGCGGCTGGCTCCCGAGGCGGCGCCGTAGGACGCTGCCGCGGCAGCTTCAGGCCGTGCAGCCTTCGTCGCGCAGCAGCCGCTCCACCTGCGGCACCGGCACGTCGCCGGCGGTGAAGGCCTCGCCCGGCCCGCGCAGCAGCACGAAGCGCAGCGCCCCGTCGCGGGCCTTCTTGTCCTTCCGCATCCGCCCCAATAGGGCTTCGGCCGAGAAGCTGCGGGGCAGGTCGGCGATTCGTGCCGGCAGGCCGCAAGCCTGCAGATGGGCGATGACGCGGCCCGGCAATTCCTGGCTGCAATGGCCCAGCCGGGCCGAGAGGCCAACGGCGAGGCCGAGGCCGAGGCCGACCGCCTCGCCATGCAGCAACGCGCCGCCATAGCCGCATTCGGCTTCCAGCGCATGGCCGAAGGTATGGCCGAGGTTGAGCAGGGCGCGACCGCCCTCGGCGCTTTCCTCCCGCTCGTCGCCGGCCACCACGGCGGATTTCAGCTTGCAGCTTTCCAGCACCGCATGGACCAGGGCCGCGGCATCGCCGGCGACCAGCGCCGGGCCATGCGCCTCGCACCAGTTCCAGAAGGCCTCGCCGGAAAGCAGCCCATGCTTGGCCACCTCGGCATAGCCGGCCCGCAATTCACGCGGCGCCAGGGTTCCGAGGGTGCCGGTATCGGCAAGCACGATGCGCGGCTGGTGGAAGGCGCCCACCAGGTTCTTGCCCAGTGCCAGGTTGATGCCGGTCTTGCCGCCGACCGAGCTGTCCACCTGGGCCAGCAGCGTGGTCGGCAATTGCACGAAGGGCAGGCCGCGCAGCGCCACCGCGGCGGCGAATCCGGCGAGATCCCCGACCACGCCGCCGCCCAGGGCCAGCACCGCGGTCTGGCGGTCCGCCCCGGCCGCCAGCAATTGCTCCAGCACCGATTGCAGCGTCGGAAACGCCTTGCTGGCTTCGCCGGGCGGCACGGTGATCTCGGCGGCGATGACGAAGCCCGCCTCGGCCAGCCCGGTCCGCAGCGCCGGCAGATGCAGCGGCGCCACCGTCTCGTCGGTGACCACCACCACCCGCCGGGCCGGCAGCACCGGGGCGAGCAGCGCCCCGGCCCGGGCCAGCAGCCCTTCGCCCACCAGGATGTCGTAGCTGCGCTCGCCCAGCGCCACCGGCAGCCGGGCCGGCGGGCGCCAGCCTTCCAGCGCATCCAGCACGCGGCGGGTGGTGGTTTCGGGACTCTCGTCGGAACAGGCGATCACGATATCGGCCTCGGCATAAAGGGGGTGGCGCGCCACCATCAGCCGCTCCAGCACTTCGGCCGGGTCGGCGTTGAGGAACATCGGCCGGTGCTCCCGCCCGGCGACGCGTTTCAGCAGCGTTGCCATGCGGCAGTGCAGCCAGATGGAGACCGCGCCCGAGGCATGGATGGCGGCCCGGGTCCGGGCATCGGCGAAGGCGCCGCCGCCGGTCGCTAGCACGATGGGCGGTCCGGCCAGCAGCCGGGCGATCACCCGGCGCTCGCCGTCGCGGAAATGCGCCTCGCCGTAGCGGGCGAAGATATCGGTGATCGGCAGGCCGGCGGCGGCCTCGATCTCGGTATCCGCATCGAGGAAGGGCAGGCCGAGCCGGACCGCCAGGCGGCGGCCGATCGAGGTCTTGCCGGCCCCCGGCATGCCGACCAGCACGATGCCCCCGGCCAGGCGCCAGGGCAGCGGGCACGTCGATTCGGGCGGCCCTGGCGAGGGGGCCAGGTCGGCGGGCGGGGCTGCCTCGGGGGCCACGGCGGGTCCCGGTGGAACGAAGGCATTGGCGGTGTTGCGCGACACGATGCCCAAGGCTAGCACACCGCGGCCCCGGTGCGATGGGGCCGGCTTCATCCCGCATGCCGATCCGCCGGCCCCCTTGCCCACCCCACCCCATCCCGCCTACCCCGGCCTGCCCATCCCGTACCCGCCTGCCCAGGAGCCCCGACCGCATGTTCCGCCGCCCTGTCCTGCTGCTGGCCGCGATCCTGCTTGCCCTGGTCGTGGCCGGGCTGCTGGCGGTAGGCGCCTTCCCACCGCCGGTGAACCCGACCCCGGTGGAGCGCGTGCTGCCCAACGACCGCTTCCAGACCCGCTAGGCGCGCTTCTTGTCCGCCGCGCTGCGCGAGGCCTTCCTTGAGATGCTGGCGGCCGAGCGTGGCGCCGCCCGCAACACGCTAGCGGCCTATGGCACCGACCTCGAGGATTTCGCCGCCTTCTGTGCCCGCCGCGGCCTGGTCGAGGCGGCGGTCGGGCCGGAGCCGCTGCGCGACTACCTCCGCTCGCTGACCGACCTCGGCCTGAAGCCCCGCACCACGGCGCGGCGGCTGTCGGCGCTGCGGCAATTCTTTCGCTTCCTGGCCCGCGAGGGGCTGCGCGGCGACGATCCGACCGAATTGCTGGAAGGCCCGAAGCCGACCGCACCGCTGCCGAAGCCGCTGACCGAGGCCGAGGTCGCCAGCCTGCTGGCCGGCGCCGCCTCCTTGCCGAAGCGGCGCGGCCCGCTGGCGGTGGCAGCGATCGAATTGTTGTATGGCGCCGGGTTGCGGGCCAGCGAATTGGTCACCCTGCCGGCTGCCGCGCTGCGCGAGGACCAGCCGATGATCACGGTGCGCGGCAAGGGCGCCAAGGACCGGCTGGTGCCGATCTCGGCCGGGGCCCGGGCGGCGGCGCAGGCGGCCCGGGCGGCGGACGACCGGGCGGTGGCCGCCTC
>JAQGIA010000522.1 GCA_028291445.1 Belnapia sp. | reverse complement strand
GGCCCGCCGAGCTATACCAAGGTATTCTCCAACGCACTGATCGCCGAGGCCGATGCCGACGACCGCATCGTGGCGATCAACGCCGCCATGCCGAACGGCACCGGCCTCGATGCCTTCGCCAAGAAATTCCCCAAGCGCAGCTTCGATGTCGGCATCGCCGAGCAGCATGCGGTGACCTTCGCCGCCGGCATGGCGACCGAGGGGATGAAGCCCTTCGTCGCCATCTATTCCACCTTCCTGCAGCGCGCCTACGACCAGGTGGTGCATGACGTGGTGCTGCAGAACCTGCCGGTGCGCTTCGCCATGGACCGTGCCGGGCTGGTCGGCGCCGATGGCGCGACCCATGCCGGCAGCTTCGATGTCGCCTACCTCGGCTGCCTGCCGAATATTGTCTTGATGGCGGCGGCGGATGAGCTGGAGCTGATGCACATGGTCGCCACCGCGGCGGCCATCGACGACCGGCCCAGCGGCTTCCGCTATCCACGCGGCGAGGGCCTCGGCCTGACCCTGCCGGCGCGCGGCACCCCGCTCGAGATCGGCAAGGGGCGGATCATCAAGGAAGGGACCACCGTTGCCATCCTGAGCTATGGCGCGCGCCTGCCCGAATGCCTGAAGGCGGCCGAGGAGCTGGGCCAGCGTGGCCTTTCGACCACTGTCGCCGATGCCCGCTTCGCCAAGCCGCTGGACACCGCCCTGGTCGAGCGCCTGGCCCGCGAGCACGAGGTGCTGATCACCATCGAGGAGGGCTCGATCGGCGGCTTCGGCAGCTTCGTGCTGCACCATCTGGCGCTGCGGGGCATGCTGGACCATGGGCTGAAGGTGCGGCCGCTGTGCCTGCCGGACCATTTCATCGACCACGAGAATCCGAAGAAGCAGTATGACGAAGCCGGGCTGAACGCGGCGCAGATCGTCGCCTCGGCGGTCGCCGCGCTGGGATCGGGCGCCGCGCATCAGCCCGTGCGGGCCTGAGGCGATCGCCAGGGAACGTGCGGACCAGGCGCTGGTGGACCGGGGGCTGGCCGAAAGCCGCACCCGGGCCCAGGCGCTGATCCTCGCCGGAAAGGTCTATTCCGGTGAGCAGCGGGTCGAGAAGGCGGGCCAGTTCCTGGCCCCGGGCACCCCTTTGGAGATACGTGGGCAGGATCATCCCTGGGTGTCCCGCGGCGGGGTGAAGCTGGCGCATGCGCTGGCGCATTTCGGCCTCTCGCCGGCGGGGAAGGTCGCGCTCGATGTCGGCGCCTCGACCGGCGGCTTTACCCATGTGCTGCTGCATCATGGCGCGGCGAAGGTCTTCGCCGTCGACGTCGGGCATGGCCAGCTTGCCTGGACCTTGCGCAACGACCCCCGCGTCGCGGTGATGGAGCGGGTGAATGCCCGCTACCTGGAAGCCGGCCAGCTTGGCGGGGTGGCGCCGGAGGTGCTGGTCTGCGATGCCAGCTTCATCGGCTTGCAGGTGGTGCTGCCGCAAGCCCTCTCGCTCTGCGCGCCCGGCGCCTGGGCGGTGGCACTCATAAAGCCGCAATTCGAGGTCGGACCGGCCATCGCCAAGGGCGGCGTGGTGCGGGACGCCGCCGTGCATCGCGCGGTCTGCCACCGCATGGCGGAATGGTGGAGCGCCATCCCCGGCTGGAAGGTGCTCGGCGTGGAGCCCAGCCCCTTGCTGGGGCCGGAGGGGAACCGCGAATTCCTGATTGCTGCGCTGCGGCAAAGCTGATTGTCCAGCCTCAACTGCTGCCGCTATAGAGGGAGCATGCCCGATGATCATGCCCCCGCGGCTTTAGCCGACCCCATCACCGCCGGCTGGAAGCGTCTGCACGCCGATGGCTATCCTGGCCTGGTAGGCCCCTTCTGGTTCCGGCGGGATGCCGAGGGTGCCGGCTTCCGTTACGGCTTCACCGCAGAGGTGCGGCATCTCAACATGGGCGGCGTCGTCCATGGCGGCATGCTGATGAGCTTCGCCGACGACGTGCTGGGCATGACGGTCTGGGAAGCAGCCGGGCGCAAGCCCTGCACCACGGTGCAGCTCAGCACCCAATTCATCGCCCCGGTGAAGCTGGGCGAATTCGTCGAGGGCAAGGCGGAAGTGCTGCGCACCACCCGTACGGTTGTCTTCGTGCGTGGCCTGGTGACGGTCGGCGATCGGACCATCGTCCATGCCGATGGCATCTGGAAGATTCTCGGAGCCTGAAACCTTCAGGCCGCAGCCGGGGTCGGCACGCTGCGCTTGCTGATCTCGGCCAGCAGGCTCCACACCCGGTGCGGGTCCATGCGGGTTTCCGGGTCGTTCAGCAGGCGGTCGATTTCAGCGAGCTTGGCCTGGGATTCGCGGTCGGTCATACGGCTCCGTCCTCGCCTGTCGCCTAAGCGGCAGCGGTTTTCATGGGGGCCGTAGAACGCCCCGGCGGGGCGGCGGTTGCAGTTCGCAATAACCGTCGCCGAGTATCACATGGAGGAGAGGATGGCCGGCGCCAGCGCCGCCAGCTTGGCCGCCGGATGGCTCGGATTGCGGAAGCGCAGTTCCGCCCCGGCCGCGGCATCCGGCGCAGCAGCGCCGAACATCTCGAAGCGGGAGGCGCAGGTGACCGCGACCACCCGCTTGGCCGGCCCGGTCGTCAGGAAGCGGCGCACCGCGCCTTCCAATTCCAGCTTCTCCCGCAATCCGCGCCATTCGGTGCGGTCGAGGTCTTCGAGGAAGACCGCGACGATCCCCGGCGACTGGCCGGACAGCCGGCTTCCGGCGACCAGGGTCAGCCGGCGGGCGACCGCCGCCGCCACCTCGTTCTCCCGCCCTGCCCGGGCGGCCATCACGAAGACGCTGCCGCTGCCGGGATCGCCGGTGACGGCCAGATGCGCCTCCGGGCCGAATTGCGCGCGCAGCTGGGCGGGCAGGCCGCCATGCGGCTGGTCCATCGCCTGGGCGCCGGCCAGCATCAGCGGGTCCAGCTTGAGGAAGGCCTGGGTGCCGCTGTCCTGGCGTTTGTCGGCGGCCAGCATCTCGCTGATCCGCTGATGCAGCTGGGCCAGCTCGGCCGGTCCGGAAATCCCCTCCGGCAGGGTCATCTTGAGCAAGTAACGGCCAGGATGCGCCGCCAGCCAGTGCTGCAATTCGGGATTGATGCGGTCGACCAGCTTGTACCAGTCGCCGCGATGCATCGGGCGGCCTTCCTCGGCCGAAACGGTCTCGCAGATCACTTCTGCGCTGGCGCCCTCGCGCTCGGCCT
>JAQGIA010000521.1 GCA_028291445.1 Belnapia sp. | reverse complement strand
CGGCCGCGGGCGTTCTTGTACCAATTGCCCACGCCGCCATGCGACCAGACCATCCGCCGATGCGCCGCGTCGACCCGCTCGTTGTAGGCGTCATGCGGCTGCTGCCGGCATTCCAGCGTGGCGAGGCGCCGCTCGATCATCTCCCGCAATGCCAGCATGATGTAGCGGACCTGGCATTCCGTGTGGAAGATGGCGCTGCCGCCATGCCCGAGATTGGTATTCGGCCCATAGAGCATGAAGAAATTCGGGAAGCGCGGCACCGTCACGCCGAGATAGGCGCGCGGATCGTCGTCGCCCCAGATATCCCGCAGCGAGACGCCGTCGCGCCCGCGGATCTCCATCGGCCATAGCATCCGCCCGGCCTGGAAGCCGGTGGCATAGACCAGCACATCGGCGGGGTGGGACTGGCCGTCCGCCGTATGGATCGCATCGGCGGAAATCCGCGCGATCCGCTCCGTCACCAGCGCCACGTTGGGCTGCTTCAGCATCCGGTACCAATGGTTGTCGCGCAGCATCCGCTTGCCGTAGGGCGGATAGGGCGGCACCACCTTGGCCAGCAGCGCGGGGTCGTCGTCCAATTCGCGCCGCATATGCGCGACCAGCATGTCGCGGAAGCCCTGGTTGGTGGCGTTCAGCGAGGTCTCGGGTGTCGGCCAGTCCGGGTCCAGATGCAGGGAGGCATGCAGCCCGTCGCCGCTGGCCCAGAACAGCTGGAAACGGTGCCACTTGGCATAGAAGGGCAGGTTGTGCAGCGCCCAGCGCTTCCCCTCGCTGACCTCGCGGTGGTAATTCGGGTTGCTCACCGCCCAATGCGGCGTGCGCTGGAAGATGGTCAGTTGCGCCACCTCCGGCGCGATGCTCGGCCCCGCCTGCATGCCGCTCGCGCCGGTACCGATCATCGCCACCCGCTTGCCGCGCAACGCAGCGCCGTGGTCCCAATGCGCGGTATGGAAGGCCGGGCCGGCGAAATCCTGCGCGCCGGGGATGGCCGGGACGGAAGCGCGGTTCAACTGGCCGACGGCGGTGACCAGCACCGGCACCGTCTCCACCGTCCCGTCGCTGAGCCCGATGCGCCAGCAGGCCGCCGCCGCATCGTAGTCGGCCCCCGTGACCTCGGTGCCGAAGCGTACGTGACGGCGGATATCGTACCGGTCGGCCACGCGCTCCAGATAGGCCCAGATCTCGTCGCGCTTCGAGAAATGCCGCGACCAGTCGTGGTTCGGCTCGAACGAGAACGAGAAGAAATGGTTGGGCGTATCGACGCCGCAGCCCGGATAGGAATTCTCGTACCAGGTGCCGCCGATGGTCGGGTTCTTCTCGAAGATGACGAAGGGGATGCCCGCCTCACGCAGCTTGATCGCCATGCAGAGCCCCGAGAGCCCGGCGCCGACGATGCCGACGCGGAAGCCTTCCGGCAGCGGCCCGGCGATCGGCACGCTGCGCGGATCGGCCTCGCCCAGCCGCATCTCCTCCATCAGCATCGGGATGTATTCGGGCGGTACCTTCTGGCCGACGCCGACCTCCAGCATGCGGTGCAGCAGATGCGCCGGGGGCAACGCCGGCAACGGCCGGCCGCTGTCCTGGTAATCCCGCAGGACCTCCACCAGCCGGTCGACCAGCCGGGCCTTCAGCGGCTCCGGCACCTGCTGCATGAAGTTCCAGGCGCCGTGGATATGCGGCGCGCACTCGTCCAGCCAGCGCGCCTCCTCGCTGAGATGCACCAGCACCATCAGCAGCGGCGTCACATCCGCCGCCGCCAGCCCGGCCCGCAGCTCCGCCTCGTCGATCATCCCGGAATGCGCACCGGCAGGTGGCTGATGCCATGCACGAAGGCGGAGAAAATCCGCTGCGGCTTGCCCATCACCTCGATGCGCGGGAAGCGTTGCAGGATCTCCTCCCACAGGATCCTGAGCTGCATCTCGGCCAGCCGGTTGCCGACGCAGCGGTGGATGCCGAAGCCGAAGGACAGGTGCTGGCGCGGCCGCTTGCGGTCGATGATGAAGCGGTCCGGCTGCTCGATCGCCTCCGGGTCCCGGTTGCCCGAGATGTACCACATGACCACCTTCTCGCCGGCCCGGATGGTCTGGCCGCCGACCTCGAAATCCGCCGTCGCGGTGCGCCGCATATGCGCCAGCGGCGTCTGGTAGCGGATGATCTCCGGCACCATGGTCTCGATCAGCGCCGGGTCGGCGCGCAGCTTGGCGTATTCCTCCGGGTTCTCGTGCAGGAACAGCAGGCCGCCGCTGATCGAATTGCGCGTCGTGTCGTTGCCGCCGACGATCAGCAGCACGAGGTTGCCCATGAATTCCCGCGGGGTCATGTTCCGGGTCGCCGCGCCATGCGCCAGCATCGAGATCAGGTCCGGCTGCGGCGCCGCATTCACCCGCTCGTTCCAGAGCGTGGTGAAGGCGGCCAGCATCTCGGCCAGGGCCGCTTCCCGCTGCTCCTCGTTCTCGATCAGCGCGCCCGGCATCGGCAGCGTCGTGGCGCAATCCGACCAGTGGGACAGCTGCCGCCGCCGATCCTGCGGGAAGTCGAACAGCGTCGCCAGCATGGAGACCGTCAGCTCGATCGAGACCCGGTCCACCCAATCGAAGGTCTCGTTGCGCGGCAGGCCTTCCAGGATGTCGATCGCCCGCGCCCGGATGATGGCTTCCATCTTGGCAAGGTTGTCGGGCGCCACGATCGGCTGCACCACCTTGCGCTGCTCGTCATGCT
>JAQGIA010000307.1 GCA_028291445.1 Belnapia sp. | reverse complement strand
CCGGCGGCGAAGATCGCCATCGCGGTCGCCCGGGTGCGGGCGAGGTTGGAGGTGACCCAGGTCGCCGGCCGCGGCAGCCGCGCCGCCAGCCAGCGGAACAGCGCGGCATCCTGCTTGAGCGCGAGGTCACACAACGGCACATCCATCGCGCCGTAGAAGACGGTGCGGGCCTTGGGCTCGACCAGGGCGTGACGGATCAGGTGGAGGCGGGTTTCGGGCATGGCGCGGGACTTACCGCAAAACCCGCCTACTCCCCAATGCTCAACAACGCCCCCCGCTCCCTCGCCCATTCGAACTGCCGCATGAACACCGCCGCCATCGCCACCATCCAGGCCGCATCCAACGCGAAGGCCGCGCCCAGGTGCCCCCAGGCGATGGTCCCATCCAGCAGCGCCGTCCGCATCCCCTCGAAGACATGCGCCGAGGGCAGCAGCAGCGCCACCGGCTGCAACCAGGCCGGCAGCACGCTCACCGGGTAGAACACCGCCGAAAACGGCGCCAGCCCGAACAGGATCGACCAGGCCAGCGCTTCCGCCCCGGCGCCATAGCGCAGGATCAGGCTGGTGACGCCGAGCGCCACCGCCCAGCCCATCACCAGCAGCGCGGCGAAGAAGGCCACCACCACCGGCCCCATGTCGAACAGCGCGAAGGCGTAGAGCAACCAGGCCAGCAGCACCGCCGGCAGCACGCCGACCAATACCCGGATGACGCTCATGCACATCAGCCCGGCCACCAGCTCGCGCGGCCGCAGCGGGCTGACGAAGACATGGCCGAGGTTGCGCGACCAGATCTCCTCCAGGAAGGAGATCGAAAAGCCCATCTGGCTGCGCAGCGCCACTTCCCACAGCAGCGCGCCGCCCAGCAGCATCCCCGCCGCCAGGGTCACGGTATCGCCCTGCAGCCCGATCAGGTAGCGGGTGGTGAAGCCCCAGACGATCATCTGCAGCACCGGCCAGTACATCAGCTCCAGCACCCGCGGCCAGGACCGGCGATAGAGCGCCAGGTGGCGATAGACCATGCCCCAGATGCGGCGCAGCGCGGCGCGGTTCATGGCGTGGGCTCCCGCGCCCGGCCCCGGGCGATATCGAGGAAGACCTGCTCCAGATCGTCCCGCCCGTATTTCTCCAGCAGTGCCGCCGGGCTGCCCTGGTCCACCATCCGCCCCTGCTTCAGCATCAGCACATGACCGCACAACCGATCGACCTCGGCCATGTTGTGGCTGGCCAACAGGATCGAGCAGCCGGTCTCCGCCCGGTAGCGCTCCAGCCAGGACCGCACCCAATCCCCGGTATCCGGGTCGAGGCTCGCGGTCGGCTCATCCAGCAGCAGCAGCTCCGGCCGGTTCACCAGCGCCTTGGCCAGGGCGACCCGGGTCTTCTGCCCGGCTGAAAGCTGCCCCGCCGGCCGGTCCAGCAGATCGGTCAGCTGCAATTGCGCCGCCAGCTCGGCGATCCGCCGCTCGGCCTCCGGCACGTCGTACAAATGGGCATAGACCCGGAGGTTCTCCGCCACGCTCAGCCGGGACGGCAGGGCGATGTAGGGCGAGGAAAAATTCATCCGCGCCAGCGCGCTGAAGCGGTCCCGCGCCATGTCGTGGCCGAGCACGATGATACGCCCGCCGCTCGGCACCAGCAGGCCGAGCAGCATGGCGATGGTGGTGGTCTTGCCCGCCCCGTTGCCGCCGAGCAGCCCCCAGGTCGCCCCGCGCGGCATGCTGAAGGACAGGCCATCGACCGCCGGGGCAGCCTCCGGCGTGTAGCGCTTGCTCAAGCCTTCGGCGAGGATGGCGGGGGTTTCCATGGCCCGGCCATATGCGTCAGCCCCCCAGCTTTGTCACCCAGGGGGCTTTGTCACCCATGCGGCCTGGTTACCCGTGCGGCCTGGTCACCCCCGGGGCCGCAGCAACCTTCCCTGGAACAAGGTGATTCCGGCTTCCCAGCCCCAGCCGATCGCCGCGGCCCGGTCGGCGCCGCCCAGCACCAGCGTCGCGCGATCCTCCGGCAGGGCAGCCGCCAGGCCGGGCAGCGCCGGGGACCAGTGCAGGCGGATCAGATCCACCCGCAGCGCCGCGGCCGGCAGCACCGGGAGCAGCCCGCCCGCCCCCAGGTCGATCGCCACCCGCCAACCCCGCGCCCGATAGAAATCCCGGACGAAGCCGAAGCCGTCGGGGTCGGCCAGCGCATCCTCCGCACTGAGGCGGAGCACCATCATCGCCCGCCCGGCCGGGCCCAGCGCCGCATCCAGCCGCAGGAATTCGGGCTCCGCCAAACTCTCCAGCGCCAGGTGCAGCCCAGCCCGGCCGAGCCGCCGTGCCTCCTCCGGCCGGTTCAGCTCGAGCAGCAGGCGACGGTCGGCCAGGCGCCGCAGCCGGCGGAACAGCGCCGGCGACAGGCTCGGATCGGACCCGGGCAGCAGCGCCTCGCACAGATCCGGCCAGGCGACCTCCCAGTCCTCCCAGGCGATCTCGGGGCCGGGATCGCCGGGCGCCAGCCGACAGACCGGGCGATGCACCAGGAAGCGGGCCAGGCTGGCATTGCCCAGCCCGCGCTCCATCGCCGCCAGCTCGGCGGCCGAGAGGATGGTCCCAGGTTGGTGCGACGCAGTCTGATCCGGCCCAGGCTGGTGCGGCCCAGGCTGGGGCGG
>JAQGIA010000294.1 GCA_028291445.1 Belnapia sp. | reverse complement strand
CCGATGTCGGCGATGCTGAAGCAGCCGGTGGTGATCGAGAACCGCAGCGGCGCCGGCGGCACCATCGGCGTCGATGCGGCGGCCAAGGCGGCGCCCGATGGCTATACCCTGGTCGTCACCAGCAGCGGCCCGCTGGTCATCATTCCGCATGTCAGCGCCAACGTACCCTATCGGGTGCCGCAGGACTTCACCCCGCTGAGTATCCTGACGCTGGTGCCGGAGGCGCTGGTGGCGACGCCCTCGCTGGGGGTGAAGGACATGGCCGGGCTGCTGGAGTATGGCCGGCGCAATCCCGGCCGGTTGAACATCGGCACCGCCGGCTCGGCCGGCATCTCGCACCTCGCGGCGGAGCTGTTCCGCAGCCAGACCGGGCTGGACGTGACCGTGGTGCCCTATCGCGGCGCGGCGCCGGCGGTGACGGATCTGCTCGGCGGCTCGATCCAGCTGCTGTTCGCCGACCTGCCGGTGATCATGCCGCATGTCCGCAGCGGCGCGCTGGTCGCGGTGGTGCTGGCCAGCCGGCGGCGGCATCCGGCGACCCCCGAATTGCCGATCACCGCGGAGGTGGGTTTTCCCGAATTGCTGGCGGATAATTGGTACAGCATCCTCGGCCCGGCCGGGCTGCCGGTGCCGGTGCGGGACAGGCTTTCCGCCGTGCTGAAGGCGGCCAGCGAGACGCCGGAGGTGCGGGATGGCCTCGCCAACCAGGGTGCCGCCGCCAACTGGACCTCGCCGGCGGAATTCGGCGAGACCATCGCGCGGGAATCGGCCATCTGGAAGCGCATCGCCGAGGCGGCGAATATCCGCACCGATTGAGGCGGCTTGAAGCGCTCCCCCGCGATGCCGAGATGCCGCGCTCACCTCCGAGGCATCCTCTTCCATGCGGGTCCTGCTGTTCGGCGCCACCGGCATGGTTGGCCAAGGCGTGCTGCGCGAATGCCTCGGGGATGCGGGTGTCGCCAGCGTGACCAGCGTCGGCCGCAGCGCGACCGGCCTGCGCCATCCGAAGCTGCGGGAGATCATCCACGCCGACCTGCTGCACCCCGCGGCGCTCGCACCGCGGCTGGTCGGCTTCGATGCGGGGTTCTTCTGCCTCGGCGTCTCCTCGGCCGGCATGGCGGAGGCCGAATACCGCCGCCTGACCTTCGACCTCACCCTCGCGGTCGCCCGGATGCTGGCCCCCGGCAATCCCGGCATGGCCTTCGTCTATGTCTCCGGCGAGGGAACCGACAGCCGCGGCACCAGCCGGCAGATGTGGGCCCGGGTGAAGGGCGAGACCGAGAATGCGCTGCTGCGACTGCCGTTTCGCGCCACCTTCCTGTTCCGCCCCGGCGGCATCCAGCCGATGCATGGCGAGCGGCCGAAATTCCGCGCCTATGCCCTGCTGTACACGCTGCTCCGCCCGGTCTTCCCGCTGCTGCACCGGCTGGCGCCCAAGGTGATGACCACCACCGAAGCCATGGGCCGCGCCATGCTGCGGGTCGCCCGCGAGGGAGCGCCGCAGCCGGTGCTGAATACGGCGGCCATCAATCGCCTGGGTAGGTGTACGGTCTGATGCCCTTCACCCCCGCCGATGCAGCACCAGCATCGCCCCACCCGCCAGCAACCCCCAGAACGCCCCGCTGACCCCCAGCACGGACAGGCCGGACGCGCTGACCAGGAAGGTGATCACCGCCGCCTCCCGCTGCGCCGGCACCGCCAGCGCCCCGTGCAGCGCTCCCCCAAAGGCCCCCAGCAGCGCCAGCCCGGCCACCGCCTGGATCAGCACCGGCGGCGCCGCGCCGACGAAGGCCGTCGCCGCCCCGGCCAGCAGGCCGAAGCCGATATAGACCAGCCCGGCCACCACCGCCGCCCACCAGCGCCGCGTAGGGTCCGGCTCCGCCTCCGGGCTGGCGCAGAGCGCGGCGGTGATCGCGGCGAGGTTCACCGCATGGCCGCCAAGCGGAGCGCCGAGCAGGCTGAAGGCGCCGGTCACCGCGAACAGCGGCCCGGGCGCCGGCCGGTAGTCGTTGGCGCCGAGCACCGCCATGCCGGGGATGTTCTGCGAGGCCATGGTGACGATGAACAGCGGCAGGGCGATGCCGATGGCGGCCGGCAGGGTGAATTCCGGCATGATCCAGACCGGCACCGGCCCGGCGGCGGCCAGGATGCCAGGCGGCAGCGCCACCGTGGCGGCAATCAGCCCCCCCGCCACCAGCACCGCGGCAGGCACCGCCAGCAGCCGGTTGACGCGCCCGGTCAGCGCCCAGGCCAGGATGATGGCGAGGCCCATGGCCGGGGCCTCCGCTACCGCCCGCATCGGCGCCAGGCACAGGCCGAGCAGCACCCCGGCCAGCATGGCGCTGGCCAGCGGCGGCGGGATAGCGGCGACCGCCCGGCCGAGCGGCTTCCACAGCCCGGCCAGCACCAGCAGCCCGCCGCAGACCAGGAAGGCGCCTACCGCGACCGGGAAGCCGCCCTCCGGCACCGCGGAGGCGGCCAGCAGCGCGGCGCCCGGGGTGGACCAGGCGACGCTGATCGGCATCCGTCGCCAGAGGCTGAGCAGGATGCCGCAGAGCCCCATCGCGATGGACAGCGCCATCAGCCCCGAGGCCGCCTCGGCCGGGCTGGCGCCCATCGCCCGCAGCCCCTGCAGCACCACGGCGAAGGAGGAGGCGAAGCCGACGAAGCCGGCCAGCAGCCCGGCCGCGATTGCGGGCAGCGAGGGACCGGACAGCAAGGGTCTGGGCCGCATCCCGGTCAGGCTGGCCCCGGCTGGTCGAGGGCGGCCGGATCGAGCGCCAGGCCGAGGCCCGGCGCCTGCGGCACGGCGACGAAGCCGTCCCGCGGCACCAGCGCCGGATAGGGCGGCCGGTCGAGGTCGGCGAAATAGACCTCCAGCGGCTCCTCCGCCAGCGGGCCGGCCAGCGGGGCGGCGGCGAGCAGATGCAGCGTCGCCAGCAGGCCGGGGCCGAAATAGGGCGAGTGCGGGACCATGGCGACGCCATGCCGGGCCGCCAGTTCATGCACCGCCAGCATGCCGCTGATGCCGAGCTTGGTGACGCTGGGCTGCACCACGTCGACCGCGCCGGCCGCCAGCATGGCGCCGATGGTCAGCGGGTCGCCCAGGCATTCGCCGGCGGCGATCGCCGGGCCGCCGGCCCGGTGCGCGGCGTCGCGCACCGCGGCGATGCCGGCGAAATCCTCGGGCGGCCAGAGCGGCTCCTCGACCCAGCGGATGTTGCCGAGGCTGGCGGCGCGGCAGAAGTCGCTCGCCGCCGCCACCGTGTCCCAGGCGCAATTGATGTCGAGCATCAGCGGCACCTCGGGCGGCGCCACGGCGCGGGCGGCGGCGATGCAGGCGAGGTCGACCTCGTGCAGCTTGATGGCGCGATAGCCGCGGGCGATGGCCTCGGCGGTGTTGCGGGCGACCGCGGCCGGGTCGCCGTAGCGCAGCAGGCTGGCATAGGCCGGCACCCGCCGACGCACGGCTCCCTGGGGCAGCGCCCCGCCCAGCATTTCCTTGGCGAGCAGCGCATGCAGCGGCAGGCCGGCCGCCTGGGCGGCGATGTCCCACAGCGCGATGTCGAGCCCGGCCAGGGCGAAGCTCATCGCCCCGTTGCGGCCGAAATTATGGAAGCGCCGATGCAGCTTCCGCAGCAGCGCCGGGATGTCGCGCGGGTCCTCGCCGAGGCAGGCCGGGGCCAGCAGCGTGGCCAGCGCCTGGCCGGTGGTGGCGGCCAGGGTGAAGCCGAAGCCCTCGCCCCAGCCGGTCAGCCCGGCATCGGTCTCGACCCGGACCAGCAGCGTATCCATGTCGCGGAGGTGGAGGTTGCCGCCCGGTCCGGCCGGGGCGCCATAGCCGAAGGGCGTGCTGATGAGCTGGCCGGTGACGGCGGTGATGCGCATGGATGATCCTGTGCGGGACGGGGCTGCACTATCGCCGCGATGCGGGAAGCCTGGAAGCCCGGCCCACACCAGGACCATGGTCGGCGCCGGCATGAGCGCCGATCATGGTCCTGGCCGTGGTTTCATCGGGTGGTCCACGCCCTTCGGCGATGCCGCACCGGAGGATCGCGCTTCAGCCGTTCGGCCGCAGCACCTGGCGCAGCACGCTGCCCTCGGCCAGCCGGTCGAAGCCGGCGTTGATCTCGGCCAGCGGCAGGGTGCCGGATTTCAGCCGTTCCACCGGCAGCTTGCCGCGCTTGTAGAGGCCTAGGAAGCGGGGGATGTCGCGCTCCGGCACGCAGCTTCCCATGTAGCTGCCGAGGATGGATTTCTCGTCCCCGACCAGCCCCGCATGCATGTAGCTGAAATTGGCGCCGGTGGCGGGAAGCCCGGCGCTGACCACGCTGCCGCCGCGCGCGGTGATGGCATAGGCCATTTCCATCGCGCGGATGTTGCCGGCGGTCTCGATCACCGTATCGACGCCGCCGTCGGTCGCCGCCTTGATGCGTTCGACGCAATCCGCATCGGTCGCCAGATAGGTCTCGGTCGCGCCCCATTGCCGGGCGAGGCCCAGCTTCTCCGCGCTGGTGTCGATCGCGATGATGCGCTCGGCCCCGCCCGCGACGGCGGCGAACAGCGCATTCATCCCGACCCCGCCGAGGCCCAGCACGGCGATGGTGTCGCCGGCCCGCATCCCCGCCGTGTTCAGCACGGCGCCCGCCCCGGTCATCACCGCGCAGCCGAAGATGGCGGCATCGTCCAGCGGGATCGCGGGGTCGATCTTCACCGCCGAGCGCCGCCCGACCACCGCGTATTGCGCGAACAGCGACAGCCCGCTGCCGTGGTTGACCGGCGTGCCGTCCAGCCGGCGGATCCGCTTCGCCCCCGAGAGCAGCGTGCCCGCGGCGCGCGCCGCGTTGCCGACGTTGCAGATGTTCGGCCGGCCGCGCACGCAGTTCCGGCAGACCCCGCAGGAGGCGACGAAGACCGTGATGACATGGTCGTCCGGCTTGAGGTCGGTGACGCCAGCGCCGACCTCGCGGACGATGCCGGCGCCCTCATGGCCGATGACCACCGGCAGCGGGCGCGGCCGGATGCCCTCGATGGCCGAGAGGTCGGAATGGCAGAGGCCGGCGGCGGCGATCTCGATCAGCACCTCGCCGGGGCCGGGGCCTTCCAGCTCCACATCCTCGATCACCAGCGGCGTGGTCTCGGCATAGGGGCGTGGCAGGCCCTGGCGGAACATGATGGCGGCCTGCATGCGCATGGCGGGAGTCCTATTCGATGTGGATGTTGGAAAGCCGCGCGACCTCGGTGTTGACGGCGATCTCGCGCGGGATGCGGGCGCGGAATTCGGCGGGGCCCTCGGCCTCGACCACGCCGCCGCTGTCCTCGATGCGGGCGATGATGTCGGGCCGCTTCAGCAGGCCCAGCACATCGCCGGCGATGCGGTCGAGGATGGCGGCGGGCAGCCCGGCCGGCGCCACGAAGCTGTACCAGGGGGAGGTATCGCGCACCGGGATGCCGGCCTCCTCCATGGTCGGCACGTCGGGG
The DNA here is from genome assembly GCA_028291445.1 of Belnapia sp. GTDB lineage: Bacteria > Pseudomonadota > Alphaproteobacteria > Acetobacterales > Acetobacteraceae > Belnapia. The sequence goes on along the minus strand of JAQGIA010000294.1, from coordinate 6,086 downwards.
AAGGCGCGCGAGCGGCGCGGCGCGGCGATGGCGAGCGGCCGCAGCTTACCGTCGCGGGCCAGGCCGATGACGCCCGAGAGGGTGGAGAAGGTGATCGGCACCCGGCCGCCGATGACGTCCTGCACCGCGGGGATGGCGCCGCGATAGGGCACGTGGGTCAACTCGACCCCGGCGGCGCGCATGAACATCTCGGTGGCGAAGTGGCCGGCGGTGGCGACGCCGGAGGTGGCGGCCGCCAGCCCCGGCTGGCGCTTCGCCGCCGCCACCACGTCCTGCACCGTGCGGAAGGGCTGCTCCGGCCCGGTGAACAGCACGGTGGGCGAGGAATAGATGACGACGATCGGGGTGAAGTCGCGGATCGTGTCGTAGGGCAGCCGCGAGAAGACCGCCGGGTTGGTGGTCAGGTTGCTGGTGCAGAGCAGCAGCGTATGGCCATCGGGCGGGGCTTTCGCCACCGCCTCGGCGGCGATCATCTGCGAGGCGCCCGGGCGGTTCTCGACCACCAGCGGCTGGCCCCAGAGCTGCTGCAGGGGTTCCTGCAACAGCCGGGCGGCGAAATCCGTCGGCCCGCCGGCGGGGAAGCCGACCAGCAGGCGGATCGGCCGGTCCGGCCATGGGGCAGCAGGTTGGGCGGCGGGTTGGGCGCGGGCTTGTCCCGGGGCTGCGGCGGCCGCCAGGGCCATTCCGCCGGCTCCCGCCAGCATGCGGCGTCGATCGAGCATCATTGTCCCTCCCGGCCGGTGCTGGCCTGTCCTTGGCCGGGACGATCCGCCGCGCGGCGGGGAGCGTCAAGCGCGGCACGGGTTTCCAGATGCGATACGACGTGCTGGGTTGGCGTACCGAACCGAGGAGCGCCGCCATGCACCCGAGCCTGCGCAGCCATCGCCCGATCATCATGGGCCGCCAGGGCGCGGTCGCCAGCAACCATCCGGTGGCGACCCAGGCCGGGCTCGACGTGCTGCGGGCGGGCGGCACGGCGATGGATGCGACCATCGCCGTCTCGCTGACCCTCGGCGTGGTGGAGCCGCATATGTCGGGGCTCGGCGGCGACGGGTTCTTCAACATCCATACCGGGGACGGCAGCGGGACCTGCGTGAATGCGACCGGCGCGGCGCCGGAAGCGGCGACCGTCGCGCGCTATCGCGCCGCGGGCGGCGTGCCGGTGCAGGGGCCGCTCAGCATCCAGACGCCGGGGCTGCTGGCCGGGCTTGCCATGCTGCATGCGGCGCATGGCACCCTGCCCTGGGCCCGGCTGGTGGCGCCGGCCGAAGAAGCGGCACGGGAGGGCTTCGCCGCGACCCATGCCTACCGCCATTTCGCCGAGGAGAATCGCCGGCGGCTATGGCCGGATGCCGCCAGCGCGGCCCGCTTCCTCGACGGTGGCGAGGCCCCTGCCCTCGGCGCGCTGGTGGTGCAGCCGGAGCTGGCCGAGACCCTGGCCGAGATCGGCCGGGAGGGCGCCGAGGGCTTTTATCGCGGCCGGCTGGCGGCACGGCTGGCCGCCGGGATCGGCACGGCCGGCGGGCTGGTGGCCGGTGCGGACCTCGCCGCCTGCACCGCCGAGCGGCAGGCGCCGATCAGCGTCGCCTATCGCGGCTTCGAGGTGCGGCAGACCCCGCCCAATTCCACCGGCTTCAGCTTTCTGCAGATGCTGCGGATCGTCGAGCGCTTCGACGTGGCGGCGCTGGGCTGGGCATCGCCGGCACTGATCCACCTGCTGGTCGAGGCGAAGAAGCGCGCCTTCCTGGACCGCGAGGCGCATGGCACCGACCCGCGCCTTGGGGATGTACCGCTGGAGCGGCTGCTCTCGGCCGGGCACGCGGCGGCGCATGCGGCGGCGATCGACCTCGGCCGCGCGGCGCGGTTGCCGGTACGGCCCATGGCGGAGACGGACACCACCTATTTCTGCGTGGTGGATCGGGCGGGCCGTGCAGTCTCGGCCATTCAGTCGCTCAACTCGGCCTTCGGCAGCGGAGTGACGGCGGGGGATACCGGCGTGCTGATGAACAACCGCATGGCCTATTGGCACCTCGACGATGGCCATCCGAACCAGCTTCGCCCCGGCCAGCGGGTGCGGCATACGATGAATGCACCGATGATCTTCCGCGACGGGGCGCTCTGGGGCGTGCTCGGCACCCCTGGGGCCGACAACCAGGTGCAGGCGAACCTGCAGGTGCTGGTGGCGATGGCGGATTTCGGCCTCGACCCGCAGCAGGCGGTGGAGGCTCCGCGCTGGACCAGCAGCCAGCCGGGCCAGGCGGCCAATTACCCCCATGGCGGCGATGAAACGCTGACCCTGGAGGCCGGGCTGGCCGCGGCGGCGCCCGGGCTGGAGGCGCTGGGGCATCGGGTGAAGCTGGTGCCGCCGCTGGAGGGCGCCTGCAGCGTCGCTGCCATCCGGGTGCTGGAGAACGGCATGCGGGCGGCGGGCAGCGACCCGCGGCGGGATGGTTGGGCCGCGGCGTACTAGCCCTGCAGGAAGGGGTTCCGCTTGCGCTCATGCCCGAGCGTCGAGCCGGGGCCATGGCCGCAGAGGAAGGCGATGTCGTCGCCCAGCGGCAGCAGCTTGCCGTGGATCGCCGCCAGCAGCGCGGCATGGTCGCCATAGGGGAAATCGGTCCGGCCGATCGAGCCGCGGAAGACCACGTCGCCCACCACCGCCAGCCGCAGCGTCTCGCTGACGAAGACCACATGCCCCGGAGTATGGCCCGGGCAATGCAGCACGGCGAAATCCTCGCCGGCGATGCGGACCGTATCGCCCTCGGCCAGCCAGCGGTCCGGCGTCACGTCGCGGGAGCCGAGGCCGTATTTGGCGCCCTGCGCGGCCAGGCCATCGAGCAGGAATTGATCGCGGCGGTCCGGGCCGATGATAGGTGGGGCGCCCGGCAGCGCCGCCTTGAGTTCCGCCGCGCCGCCGGCATGGTCCATGTGGCCATGGGTCAGCAGGATGCTCTCGACCTCGATCTTCAGCTCGGCGATGGCGGTGAGGATGCGGTCCACTTCGCCGCCCGGGTCGACCACCACGCCCTGCAGGGTCGCCTCGTCCCAGAACAGCGCGCAATTCTGCTCGAAGGGGGTGACGGGGATGATGGCGGCCTTGAGCATCGGGGGAGCCTTCCGGAGTGGCCGGCCACGCTAAGGAGGCCAGGTGCGGGCGGCAAGCGGGCTGGACGGCGAGGCAGCGGCCCCGCAGTTTGCCGCCATGCCGGATCACACGCCCATGACGACCGCCAGCATGAAACCCGCCAGCATGAAGACCGCTGGCGCCCTGCCGCCCCAGGCCGTCGGCCTCATGCTGGTGCTCTGCCTGGTCTGGGGGCTGAACCTGGTGGCCATCAAGCTGGGCAATGCCGGCATTCCGCCGGTGCTCCAGGCAGGGCTGCGGTCGGTGGTGGCGGCGCTGCTGCTGCTGGGCTGGTGCCGCTGGCGGGGTATCCGCCTGGATGATTGGCGGCGCGGCGGGACGCTCTGGCCGGGAATGCTCGCGGGCCTGATTTTTGGCCTGGAGTTCATCGCGCTGTTCATCGGCGTCGGGCTCACCACCGCCTCGCGCGGGGTGGTGTTCCTCTATGGCGCGCCCTTCTTCGTGGCGCTCGGGGCGCATTGGCTGATCCCGGGAGATGGGTTGACCCGGGCCAAGGCGGTCGGGCTGCTGGTCGCCTTCGGCGGGCTGCTGCTGGCCTTCGCCGAGGGGCTGCGGGCACCCGCCGGGGATGCGGCGCTGCTGGGCGATGCGCTCTGCCTGCTGGCCGGGGCGCTCTGGGGGGCGACGACGGTGCTGGTCAAGGCCTCCCGCCTCGGCAGCGCGTCGCCGCTGCTGGTGCTGCTGTACCAGCTCGTGGTCTCGGCGCCGCTACTGCTGATCGCCTCGCCGCTGCTCGGTGAAAGCTGGTGGATCGCGCCGGGGCCGCTGGCGGTGGGCGCCCTGCTGTACCAGGGGGTGGTGATCGCCGGGATCAGCTACGCCACCTGGTTCTGGCTGGTCTCGCGGCATTCGGCCTCGCGCCTCGCCGCCTTCAGCGTGCTGACGCCAATCTTCGGGGTGCTGGCCGGCTGGGCGCTGCTGGGGGACCGGCTGGGCAGCCTGTTCGGCGCCGCGGTGGTGCTCGTGGCGCTGGGGCTGTGGCTGGTGAACCGGCCGGCGCCCACCCCTTAGGCGACCGGCTGCGGGGGTGCCGGCTGTGGGTGCCTCGGCGCATCGCAGCAGGCGATGAATTTCAATCCATTTGCATAAATTATGGGCAATTCTGTCGGACCGGGCCGCGCCACCGGCCCGTTACCCTTTGGCATGCATCTCGCAAAGCCGTGTGGCAGCCGACGCCCGGCAGGGGTGACGCGGCGGCGCGCCGCCAAGGCCTCCGCAAGGCCAGACACGACAGGAAGGAAAAAGCTTTGACCGCGAATCTCCCGCATTTGACCCGGCGCGCGGCGCTCGGCGGCCTCGGTGCCGCGCTCGCCCTGCCCTATATCAAGCCCTCCTTCGCCCAGTCCGTGCCGATCAAGGTCGGCGTGCTGCATTCGCTCTCCGGCACCATGGCGATCAGCGAGACCGCGCTGCGCGATACCGTGCTGATGATGTGCGACTACGCCAACAGCAAAGGCGGCGTGCTCGGCCGCCGGCTCGAGGCGGTGGTGGTCGACCCCGCCTCCAATTGGCCGCTGTTCGCCGAGAAGGCGCGCGAGCTGCTGCAGGTCCACAAGGTCGACGTGACCTTCGGCTGCTGGACCTCGGTCTCCCGCAAGTCGGTGCTGCCGGTCTTCGAGGAGCTGAAGGGCCTGCTGTTCTACCCCGTCCAGTACGAGGGCGAGGAGGAAAGCCCGAACATCTTCTACACCGGCGCCGCGCCGAACCAGCAGGCGATCCCGGCGGTCGAGTACCTGATGTCGAAGGATGGCGGCGAGGCCAGGCGCATCTGCCTGCTCGGCACCGACTACGTCTATCCGCGCACCACCAACCGCATCCTGCGCGGCTTCCTGAAGTCGAAGGGCATCGCCGATGCCGACATCATGGAGGAATACACCCCCTTCGGTCATTCCGACTGGCAGGGCATCGTCGCCCGGGTGAAGCGCTTCGCCGGCGAGGGCAAGAAGACCGCCATCGTCAGCACCATCAACGGCGATGCGAATGTCCCCTTCTACCGCGAGCTGGGCAACCAGGGGATCAAGGCCGAGGACATCCCCTGCGTCGCCTTCAGCGTGGGCGAGGAGGAACTCGCCGGCATCGACACCAAGCCGCTGGTCGGCCACCTCGCCGCCTGGAACTACTTCATGTCCAGCCCGGGCACGCCGAATACCGAGTTCAAGGCGCTGTGGCAGTCCTACATCAAGAACCCCAAGCGGGTGACCAACGACCCGATGGAGGCCACCTATACCGGCTTCCGCATGTGGATGCAGGCGGCCGAGCAGGCGAAGTCCACCGCGGTCGCCGCCGTCACCCCGGCGCTGATCGGCCAGAAGCTGATGGCGCCCTGCGGCTACGAGGAGGAGATGCTGCCCAACCATCACCTTTCGAAGCCGGTGCTGATCGGTGAGATCCAGGCCGATGGCCAGATCACCACGGTCTGGAAGACCCCGGATGCGGTGAAGGCCGAGAATTGGTCGCCGTTCATCCCCGAGAACGCCAACCGCCGTCGGTAAGCATTCTGGGGCGGCGCCGGCCTTCCGCTGGCGCCGCCGTTCCAAAGGGCATGATGAACAAGCTCATTTCAGGGTTCCTGCTGGTGCTGCTGCTGGCCTTGCCGGCGCGGGCGCAGGATGCATTCACCGCCGCCCTACCCGGCCTGGCCGGCGGCTTCGGCGAGGCGGCGACGGCGGTCGAGCAGCTCGGCGCCTCGGCCGATCCGCGCGCGCTGCCGGTGCTGCGGGCCATGGCCGATGGCCGGTTGCAGAAGACCGCCGAGGGCGGGCTGCGGGTGCCGCATGGCGATGGCTTCGTCGATCCCGCGACCGGGCAGCCGGCGAGCGCCGAGGGTGCCGAGGCGGTGCGGCTGAACAACCGGGTGCGCCAGGCGCTGCGCGGGGCGCTCGGGCAATTGCAGATCATCTCGCCCGATGCCGGTGAGCGGCTGGCGGCCGCCGAGGGCGTG
>JAQGIA010000286.1 GCA_028291445.1 Belnapia sp. | reverse complement strand
GGCCGGGGTGGTCGGGACGCCGGCCGCCGGCGAGGCGTCGGTCGGGGCCCGGAGCGGCCCGGCCGGGCCGGGGGCCGGGGCCGGCTGCTGCGCCTCCGCGGCCTGCTGCTGCTGGACGCGCTGGGCTTCCTTGGCCGGCCGGTTGAACAGATCGAACAGCAGCAGGATGCCGATGGAAGCGGCGATCGCCACGAGGAGGCGCTTCTGGTCCATGGAACTGGGTCAGCCTTTCGAGACGGGCTGGGCGGCGTGGCCGACGGGCACGGGATCGTAGCCGCCGGGATGCCAGGGATTGCAGCGGAGGATGCGGCGGCCGAAGAGCCAGGCGCCGCGCAGCGCACCATGGGTGCCGAGGGCTTCCAGCGCGTATTCGCTGCAGGAGGGATAGAAGCGACAGTTGCAGCCGAGCACCGGCCGCAGCGTCCATTGATAGGCGAGAACCGCGCCTTTCAGCGCCACGGCACCGGCTGTCATGTGGAAGGCTCCGACAGGACACCGAGGTGGCGGAGGGCGCCGCGCAGGTCGGCGAGAAGCTTGTCCCAGGGGCGGGTGCCGGTGTCATTGCGGGCAATGAGCACAAGGTCCCAGCCCGGCGGCGGGGCTTCCGCCAGGGTCAGGCGTGCCGCCGCCCGCAGCCGGCGCTTGGCGCGGTTGCGGGCCACGGCATTGCCGATCTTCTTGGTGGCGGTGAAGCCGACGCGCAACGGCCCCTCGGACTGCGGCAGGGCCTGCAGCACCAGGGCCGGACGCGCGGCCTTACGGCCACGCCCGGCAACCCGGAGGAATTCGCTGCGCCGGGTCAGCCGGGAAAGGCGGCCCGGCATGCAGGGATTCCCCCGTGCGACCTTACGCGCTGAGCTTGCTGCGGCCCTTGGACCGGCGGTTGGCGAGCACCTTGCGGCCGCCGACCGTCGCCGTACGGGCGCGGAAGCCGTGCCGGCGCTTCCGGACGAGCTTGGAGGGCTGGTAGGTACGCTTCACGGCTCGGTCTCCAGGACTATAAGGCGCCCGGCGTCGCCTGGTCCCGGATGGGGTGGCGCTGCACGGACGGCCGGTGACCCTTGCAGCTGGGTCCCGGCGAAGGGGGGGACGTATAGGGAGGGGAGTGGGGTCGCGTCAATCGGCCGCGCCGGTTCGGCATGGCCCAGGACAGGGCCCAGGAGAAACTATTCCCCCAAACCCTCATCCATTCCCATGCGCCGGCACGCCCCGCGCGACACTTGCCGGCGCATGAAGGGCCAGGTTGGGGAATGAATGCTCCCCTCCCCGCCCGTGTGGCCGCACCTCCCGATCCGGCATCCGGCGGCATGGGCCCATATCCTCCGCACTGGTGCCGCGGCCGGGCTTGGCGTAACCGCGGGGCGCAAAGCGTGGGGTTGCGACATGCCGGATTTCGACGTGGTGGTCATCGGCGCCGGGGCGGCCGGGCTTTCGGTCGCGGCCATCTCGGCCGGGCTGGGGCTGAAGGTGGCGCTGATCGAGCGCGGGCGGATGGGCGGCGACTGCCTGAACTACGGCTGCGTGCCGTCGAAGGCGCTGCTGGCGGCCGGGCATGCGGCGGCGGAGGCGCGTGCGGCGCATCGCTTCGGCATCCGCCTGCCCGCCCCCGAGATCGACTGGGCCGGGGTCCGGGCGCATGTCCATGGCGCCATCGCCCGCATCGCGCCGGTCGATAGCGTCGAGCGCTTCACCTCCCTTGGCGTGGAGGTCATCCAGGCCGCCGCCTGCTTCACCGCGCCCGACCGGATCGAGGCCGGCGGGCGCAGCCTCAGCTTCCGCCGCGCGGTGGTCGCCGCCGGCAGCAGCGCCATCGTGCCGAACCTGCCGGGCCTCGACGGCGTACCCTGGCTGACCAATGAGACGCTGTTCGAGCTGGAGGAGCCGCCGGGGCATCTCATCATCCTGGGCGGCGGGCCGATCGGCCTGGAGATGGCGCAGGCACATGCCCGGCTCGGCTGCCTGGTGACGGTGCTGGAGGCGGCGCCCAGCGTGGCGGTGCGGGAGGATCCGGAACTGGTCGCCGGGCTGCGCGCGGCGCTGCTGGCCGATGGCGTCGAGTTCCGCGAGGGGGTGAAGGTCACCGCGCTGGAACAGCTCGAGCCGAACAGCCGGGCGGCGACCGCCGGCGTGGTGGCGGTGCTGGAGGATGGCAGCCGGGTGGCGGGGACGCATCTGCTGCTGGCGGTCGGCCGGGCGCCGCGGCTTTCGAGCCTCGACCTGGTGGCGGGCGGCGTGGAGGCAGGGCCGCGCGGCATCGTGACCAGGGCCGATCTGCGCTCGGTCTCGAACCGCCGGGTCTGGGCGGTGGGCGACATCGCCGACCCCCAGGGCATCGGGCCGCGCGCCTTCACCCATGTGGCCAGCCAGCATGCCGGCATCCTGGTGCGGTCCATGCTGTTCCGGCTGCCTTTTATTCGCGTCAGCTACGCCGCCCTGCCACGGGTCACCTATACCGATCCTGAATTGGTCCAAGTCGGGCTGACCGAGGCGGAGGCCCGCGAGCAAGGCCATGCGGGCGTCACCATCCAGCACGCCTCGCTGGCCGATAACGACCGGGCGATCGCCGAGGCCCGGGCGGATGGCGCCGAGGCCGGCATGGTCAAGCTGGTGATCGGCAAGGACGGCAAGCTGCTCGGCGCCGGGGTGCTGGCGCCGCGGGCGGGCGAGATGGCCGGGATGTTCGGGCTGATGATCGGGCGCAAGCTGCCGCTTTCGGCGCTGGCCGGGATGGTGCTGCCCTACCCGACCCTGGCCGAGGCGGCGAAGCGGGCGGCGGGGGCCTATTATGCGCCGAAGCTGCTCTCGTCCTTCACGAAGCGGGTAATCGGCTTGCTGAAACACCTCCCCTGAGCGTTCATGCTGCGACTGCGAAGAATACGGAGCATTCCATGGAACAAACACTCGCCGGCCGGACCGCCCTGATCACCGGCAGCACCAGCGGCATCGGCCACGGCATCGCGCTGCTCTATGCCCAGGCCGGGGCCAAGGTCATGCTGAACGGCTTCGGCAAGCCGGAGGAAATCGCCAAGGCGCGGGCCGAGATCGGCGCCGCCATGGGCATGGCGGAGGCGCCCTATTCCGCCGCCGACCTGTCGAAGCCGGATTCGGTGCGGCAGATGGTGAAGGACGCGGTGGCCGCGCTCGGTTCGGTCGATATCCTGGTGAACAATGCCGGGATCCAGTTCGTCGCGCCGATCGACGAATTCCCGGACGATAAGTTCGACGCCATCATCGCCATCAACTTCGCTTCCAATGTCCATGCCATCACGGCGGCGCTGCCGGGGATGAAGGCGCGCAATTGGGGGCGGATCATCAACATCGCCTCGGCGCATGGGCTGGTCGCCTCGCCGGAGAAGGTCGCCTACGTCTCGGCCAAGCATGCGGTGGTGGGCATGACCAAGACGGTGGCGCTGGAAGTCGCCAAGCTGCCGATCACCTGCAACGCCATCTGCCCCGGCTTCGTCCGCACCCCGCTGGCCGAAGCCCAGGTCGGGCCGCTGGCCAAGGCGCACAACGTCTCCGAGCAGGTGGCGCTGGAGGATTTCCTGCTGGAGAAGCAGCCCTCCAAGCGCTGGATCGAGGTCGATGAGGTGGCGCGCATGGCGCTGTATCTCGCCGGCCCCGGCAGCGGCGGGGTGAATGGCGCGGCGCTGTCGATCGATGGCGGGTGGCTCGCCGCTTGATGCAGGATGCTTCGGGCGGGGTGACCCCCGCTTCACCAGTGGCGGCGCCGCATAATCCAACAGCGGCGCCGCCGCAGGAATTGGCTTCGCCCGTGGTGGCGAAGCCGGTGCCGACCAAGCGGATCAACCTGGCGCTGCAGGGCGGCGGCACCCATGGGGCCTTCACCTGGGGCGTGCTGGAGCGGTTGGCGGAGGATGACCGGCTGGTCTTCGACGGCGTCTCCGGCGCCTCGGCCGGGGCGATCAATGCCGCGCTGTTCGTCCAGGGCCTGGCCGATGGTGGACCGCAGGGGGCGATCGCGGCGCTGGGCAAGCTGTGGCGCGAGGTCGCCAACGGGCTGGCCCGCAGCCCGATGCGCAACACGCCCATCGAGAAGGCCCTTTGGGGCCACGACATGACCTATTCGCTGGCCTACCAGGCCTTCGAGACGCTGACCCGGGTGTTTTCCCCCTATCAGATCAATCCCTTCCCGGGCGACTTCAACCCGCTGCGGAAGGTGGTGGACGGCAACCTGGACTGGCAGCGCCTGCGCACCGATCCCAAGGCGATCCGGCTGTTCATCTCGGCGACCAACGTGCGGACCGGCAAGCCGCGGGTCTTCACCCGGGCCGAGGTGAGCACCGACGTGATCCTGGCCTCGGCCTGCCTGCCCAATGTGTTCAAGGCGGTGGAGATCGACGGCGAGGCCTTCTGGGACGGCGGCTATGTCGGCAACCCGGCGCTCTGGCCGCTGTACTACGAGCGCGGCGCGCCCGATATCGTGCTGGTGCAGATCAATGCCATCGTCCGCGACGAGCTGCCGACCAACGCGGCCGATATCATGAACCGGCTGAACGAGATCAGCTTCAACGCCTCGCTGATGGCCGAGATGCGGGCGATCGACTTCGTCCAGCGGCTGCTGGACAGCGGCCGGCTGGAACAGCCGCGCTACCGCCGCATCTTCCTGCACGTCATCGAGGACGAGGACCGGATGCGCGGCTTCAAGCTGAGCACCAAGCTGAACGGCGACTGGGAATTCCTGCAGATCCTGCG
>JAQGIA010000263.1 GCA_028291445.1 Belnapia sp. | reverse complement strand
GCTATGGCCTCGATTGCGCCACCGAGCTGCGCCAGCTCCGGGTCGCCCGGCGGATCATGCAGGTGCTGCCGGTTTCGGTGCAGACCACCCTGCTGGCCGCCCATGCGGTGCCGCCCGAATACGCCGGGCGCCGTGCCGACTATGCCCGGCTGGTGGCCGAGGAGATCGTGCCGGCCGCCGCCGGCCTTGCCGATGCGGTCGATGTCTTCCACGACCGGATCGGCTTTTCGGACGAGGAGACGCTCTGGGTGATCGAGGCCGCGCGGCGTATCGGCAAACCCGTGAAACTGCATGGCGACCAGCACCATGATGTCGGCAGCGCGGCGCTGGCGGCGCGGCATGGCGCGCTGTCGGTCGACCATCTGGAACAGGCCAATCCTGCCGGGCTGGCGGCGATGGGCGCGGCCGGCACCGTTGCGGTGCTGCTGCCCGGCGCCTGCTACTTCCTGCGCGAGCCGAACCGCCCGGACATCGCCGCCATGCGCGCCGCCGGGGTGCGCATGGCGCTCAGCACGGACATGAACCCCGGCTCCTCCCCGGCGCAATCGCTGCTGCTGATGCTGAACCTCGGCTGCACCCTGTTCCGGCTGACGGTGGCGGAGGCCCTGCTCGGCGTCACCCGCCATGCCGCCGCGGCACTGGGCCTGGCCGATCGCGGCCGGCTGGCGCCGGGGCTGCGCTGCGACCTGGCGCTCTATGCCATCACCCGCCCGGCCGAGCTCTGCTACTGGTTCGGCCGCAACCCCTGCACCGGCCGGGTGATCGCCGGCCGGGCGATAGAAGGTCACTGATGCAAACCCCTTCCCTTGCCGAGTTGCAGGCCATCATCCACCGCGGCGTGCCGCTGGCCGCGGCCTGGGGCATCGAGCTGCTCGCCGCCGGGGCCGGCACCGCCGTGGTGCGGCTGCCGCCCCAACCGCTGCTGCTGCGGCCGGGCAATACCGTCTCCGGCCCGGCGCTGATGGGCCTCGCCGATGTGGCGATGTGGGCGGCGCTGCTCTCGGTGACCGCCGGCAAGGATGAGAGCGTCACGTCCAGCATGACGGTGAATTTCCTCCGCCCCGCCGGCAGCGGCGCGGTGCTGGCGGAGGCGCGGATCGTCAAATCCGGCCGCCGCATGGTGTTCGGCGACATCATGATCCGCGCCGAGGGCAGCGAGGCCATCGCCGTGCATGTCACCACCACCTGGGCGGTCATTGCCCCGGCAGGGGCATGAACTGGCAGTGCCCCGGCAGGGGCATGAAACGGGATTGCCCCGGCTGGGGCATGAAACGGCAGTGCCCCGGCCGGGGCATGAAACGGCACCACCCCGGCAGGCGCATGGGACGCATTCGTCCCGGCCGGGGCATGCAGCGCCTTGCTCTCGCCGCGCTGGCCATGCTCGCCGCGGCGCCCGCCCGCGCGGTGGACGAGATCCAGGTCTATACCGGGGAGATCGCGGCGCCCGGCGAATGGTCGCTGCTGCAGCATCTGAACTACGGCCTCCGCGCCCGCCAGGGCCGCGATTACCAGGGCGCGCTGCCCAATCGCGGCACGCTGAACGGGACCCCGGAACTGGCCTATGGGGTGACGCCGGCCTATGAAATCGGGCTCTATCTCCCCTTTGCCGCCCGCGACGACCGCTTCTACGCCGGCGGCTTCAAGCTCCGCAGCCTGCTGGTGACGCCGGATGCGGCGGAGCGGTCGGTCTTCTACGGGCTGAACACCGAATTGTCCTGGGCGCCGCCGCGCTTCTCCCGCAGCGCCTGGAACCTCGAGTTCCGCCCCATCCTCGGGATCCACCGCGGCCGCTGGGAATTGGCCACCAACCCGATCCTCGGGCTCGGCATCGGCGGCCATGCGGCGACCGCCTTCCTGCCGGCCAACCGGATCTCCTATGCGGTGCGGGCCGACCTCGGCTTCGGCGTCGAGACCTATTCCGACCTCGGCAGCCCCGGCCGCTTTCCCAGCGCGCACAAGCAGGCGCACCAGGTATTCGCGGTGACCGACTTCCGCCTCGGCGTGGTAGACGTGAATTTCGGCCTCGGCCGCGGCCTGACCGGGGCGAGCGACCGCTGGGCGGTGAAGACCATCTTCGGCTTCAGCTTCTAGACCGGGCCTGGCTTCCAGAATGGGCGAGGCGCCGCACCGGATCGGGCGCATCGTTCCGGCGCATGCCGCGACAATGCGGAAAGCCACAGCCGCCGACGCTTTGCGCCGAGCAGGCCCGCAGCGGTGAACCCTGCGCCAGGCGTCACGTTCCGACGCCGGAGGGACCCCCCATCATGCGCCGCCTCATCGCCCTGCTGCTTGCCTTGCCATTCGTGCCCCCCCTGTCGCTGTCCGCCGGCGCGGCCGGCTTCGACGAGTTCCAGATCTTCGACGGCCGCATCGGCGAGCCGGGCAATTTCAGCATGAACCTGCACCTGAACGCCGGGCGGCGCGGCCCGCTCGGCGGCCCGGAGGAAGGCGGCGCGCCGCGCAACGGGCTGCTGCTCACCCCCGAGATCAGCTACGCCACCGCGCCCTGGCACGAGGTGGCGGTCTTCCTGCCGATCGCCCGCGAATTCTCCGGCGACACCTACGGCGGCGGGTTCAAGGTGCGGAACACCTTCATCAGCCCCGGCGCCGCCGACCGCCCCTTCGCCTATGGCCTCGACATCGAGCTGCGCCATCAGTCGGCCCGCTTCTCGGAAGCCGATTGGGCGGTGACCCTGCGGCCGATCATCGACCTGCGCCGCGGCCTCTGGCAGCTCATCCTCAACCCGGCGGTGGAACTGCCGCTCGGCCGCGGCGGGCCGATCTTCGCCCCGGCGGTGCGCGGGGTGCGGCAGGTGGCGGAGACGATCTGGCTCGGCCTCGAACACTACATGGACTTCGGCCGCATCGACCGGCCGGAAGCGCCGCATGGCCAGGCGCACCAGCTTTTCGTGACCACCGACTTCAAGCTGTCGAACCGCTTCGCCCTGCATGTCGGGCTCGGCCATGGCCTGACCCATGCGAGCGACCGCTGGGCCGGCAAGATGATCCTCAGCATCGACTTCTGATAACCTGGCCTCCAGCAAACGGAGGACATCGACATGGCCGGCAAGACCTATGTGCTGCTGCATGGCGCCTTCCACGGCGGCTGGTGCTGGCGGGATGTCGCGGCGTTGCTGCGCGCCCGGGGCCATCGCGTCACCACCCCGACCCAGACCGGCCTCGGCGAGCGCCGCCACCTGCTCTCGGCGCAGATCACCCTCGATACCTTCGTCGCCGATGTGGTCGAGCATCTGGAGGCGGAGGAGCTGGAGGAGGCGATCCTGGTCGGCCACAGCTTCGGCGGCAACGGCATCTCGGGCGCCGCCGACCAGGTGCCTGCCCGCATCCGCCACCTGGTCTACCTGGACGCGATGATCCTGGAGGATGGCCAGACCCCCTGGGGCCGGATGCGGCCGGAAGTCGCCGCGGAACGCCGCCGGCTGGTGCAGGAACAGGGCGCCGGGCTGGTGGCGCCGCCGCCGCCGCCGGAAGCCTTCGGCGTGCCGGCCGACCACCCGCTGGCGCCCTGGGTGCGCCGCCGGCTGACCCCGCATCCGGCCGGCACCTACCGCACGCCGCTGCGCCTGGCCAATCCGGTCGGCAATGGGCTGCCCTGCACCTATATCGCCTGCACCGCGCCCTGGTATCCGCCGCTCGACTGGACGCGCGACTGGGTGCGCAGCCGGCCGGACTGGAATTGGCAGGAAATCGCCACCGGGCACGATGCCATGGTGACGGCACCGGAGGCGCTGGCGCACATGCTGGAAGCGATCGGTTGATTACATCTGCATAGGCTTACCACCGAGCGGACTTGCATTCCCAATGGGCTGCGGGCTTGTTGGAGGTCATGCCATCGGATCCAGACCCCGCGCCCCGGCGTGGCTACCACCACGGCAACCTGCGCGAGGCGCTGCTGGATGCGACGCGTGACCTGGTTGCCGAACGTGGCCCCCAGGGCTTCACCCTGAGCGAGGCGGCCCGCCGCGCCGGGGTCTCCCCGGCCGCGCCCTATCGCCACTTCAAGGACCGCGAGGAAGTGCTGGCGGCGCTGCGTCGCCAGGGCGTCGAGCGGTTCGGCCAGCGTCTCCAGGCCGCCGCCGCCGAGGCCGCCGGTCCGGCCGAGGCCCTGGCCGGCATGGGCCCCGCCTATCTGGCCTTCGCCCGGGAGGAGCCGGGGCATTACGCCGCGATGTTCGCCTTCCAGCCCGGCAGCACGGAGGCCAGCCCCTTCGAGGGGATGGTCCAGGCCATCGCCGAGGTATTGCCGGTGGATGGCCCGGACCCGCGGCTGGTGGCGCTGCAGATCTGGGCGCTGTCGCATGGGGTGGCGATGCTGGAACGGGTCGGCCTGCCGCCCGGCACCGGGGCGCCGCCGCCCGAGCAGATCCTCGATGCCGGCGTCGCCGCCCTGCTGGGCCAGCCGGGCTGATCTCGGGCGGTCAGGCCATCCCCTCCAGCGGGTTCCAGGCCGGGAGCACCGCGCCCTGCTGCCCGCTGGTCAGCCAGGACAGATATTCGCCGGCGAAGTGATACGGCCCCTCAGTCCTTGGCGTAAATCGATCCGTCCAGCCATCGGCTTTCCCCAGCGGGCGATTGCCGCCTATCCTGCGGCAAAGCCCGCGGGAGGAACCCATCATGCCCATCGCCACCCGGCGCGCGCTGCTCGGCGCCGCCGCCCTGCTGCCCGCACCCTTCCTGCGGACCGCCCGCGCCCAAGGCACCTGGCCCGAGCGCCCGGTGCGGATCATCGTCCCCTTCCCGCCCGGCCAGGCCGCCGACCTTTTCACCCGGCTCTATGCCGACGAGCTTTCCCGCCGCTGGCCGCAGCGCGTGGTGGTCGAGAACCGGGCGGGCGGCGCCGGTGCCCCGGCGCTGGAGGCCGGCGCCCGGGCCGCGCCGGATGGCTATACTCTCACCTGCGGCACCTCCGGCACGCTCGGCGTCAATCCCTCGGTGCTGCCGCGGCTGCCCTATGACGCGGAGCGCGACTTCGCCTTCATCTCCAACGTGGTGGTGCTGCCGCTGCTGATCGTGGCGCATCCCTCGCTCGGGATGCGCACGGCGGCGGAGATCGTCGCCGCGGCCAAGGCGGCGCCCGGCGCCCTCGACCTGGCGACCGCCGGCCCGGCCACCAGCCAGCACATGTCGGCCGAGCTGTTCGTCCATCGCACCGGCATCCGGCTGAACATGGTGCATTACCGCGGCAGCGGCCCGGCCATGGCCGATCTGCTGTCGGGCAACGTCAAGTTGATGTTCGACAGCGTCGCCTCCGCCCTGCCGCATATCCAGGCCGGCAAGATCATCCCCATCGCCGTCACCACGCCGGACCGCGCCCCGCAGCTGCCCGATGTCCCGACCATCGCCGAGACGGTGGCGCCGGGCTACGGCGCCTATGGCTGGGCCGGGCTTTGCGCCCCGGCCGGGACGCCGGCCGAGATCGTGCAGAAGATCAATGGCGACGTCGGCGCCATCCTGCGCCAGCCAGCCCTGCAGTCCCGCTTCCTGGAACTGGGCGGCACCGCCGCGCCAAGCACGCCGGAGGCATTTTCCGAATTCGTGCGGCAGGAGATCGCCCAATGGCGCGACGTCGCCCGCATCGCCAATGTCCGCCTGGAGGGCTGAGCCCATGGATCGTCGGACCCTGATCGGCGGCGGGCTGCTGCTCGCCGCGCCCGCCCTGACCCAAGCCGCCCTGAGCAGACCCGCCTTCGCCCAACCCAGCAACCGCCCGGTCCGCGTCATCGTCCCCTACGGCCCCGGCGGCAGCAGCGACATCGTCGCCCGCATCCTCACCCAGCGCGCCGGCGAGATCACCGGCCAGTCCTTCGTGGTGGAGAACAGGGGCGGCGGTGCCTCCGTCCCAGGCACCCAGCAGGTGGCGACGGCGCCGCCGGACGGCAGCACGCTCGGCACCGCCGACAATGCGCTGGTGCTGAACCCCTTCCTGCTGGCGGCGAAGCTGCCCTACGACACGGAGAAGGACCTCGGCGCGCTCGGCCTGGCGGTCACCGCCCCCGCGCTGCTGCTGGCGCATCCGGATGCGCCCGCCCGGAGCGTCGCCGACGTGCTGGCCGAGGCGCGGGGCCAGGCCGGCGGGCTCGGCATCTCGCATGGCGGCATCGGCGCCCCGACCCACCTTACCGCGGTGCAATTCCAGCTTGCCAGCGGCGTGCCGATCACCCTGGTCGGCTATCGCGGCGGCGGGCCGCAGCTCACCGGGCTGGTCACCGGCGACGTGCGCTACGGCTTCGTCGCCATTTCCTCCGCGCTCGGCCAGGTGCAAGGCGGCCGGCTGCGGCCGATCGCCATCACCTCGCAGACCCGAAGCCCGCTGCTGCCCGAGGTGCCGACCATGGCCGAGGCCGGGCTGCCGGCGGTGGATGCGCTGGGCTGGTGGGGCTTCATCATGCCGGCCGGCGTTCCGCCCGCGGTGGTGGCCCGGCTGCATGCGGCCATCGTCGCCCCGGCAAGGGAGCCGGCCACGGCGGCGC
>JAQGIA010000253.1 GCA_028291445.1 Belnapia sp. | reverse complement strand
CGATGGTGTCGCCGCTGGCGGCCTCGATCAGCGCCGCGTCGATGTTGACGCTGCCGAAGTCGTTCACCAGCACCGCCAGCCGCAGCCCGGACGCCTGCCGCAGCAGCGCATTCACCAGCGTGGTCTTGCCGGCGCCGAGGAAGCCGCCGAGCACGGTGAAGGGGATCGGGTCGCCGGTGTTGATCCTCATGGTCTGGCCGGCCGATTCAGACCTTCGCGCAAGGCTGCGCTCCGGTCATCGGGAGCTTTGGCCAACCGATTCAGACCTTCGCGCAAAGCTGCGCTCCGGTCATCGGTCGGCGGTGAAGGGAATGCCACCGACCATCGTGCCCTTCACCGGCACCTCCTTCAGCGCTTCCGGCGCCACCGCCTCGGGGTCCTGGCCGAGCACGCAGAAATCCGCCCGCTTGCCCACCTCGATGCTGCCGATCTCGCCATCCAGCTTCAGCGTATAGGCGGCCCCCAGCGTGATGGCGCGCAGCGCGGCGGCGACCGGGATGCGCTCCTCAGGCCCCAGCACGCGGCCGGCGGCGGTGATGCGGTTCACCGCGCACCAGGCGGTGAACAGCGGCGCCATCGGCGTCACCGGCGCATCCGAATGCATCGCCAGCGCGACACCCTCGCGCAGCGCCGTGGCGCAGGCATCCAGCCGCCGCGCCTTGTCCGGCCCGATGGTATGGGCGGCATGCTGCTCGCCCCAGTAATAGACATGGTTGGCGAAGAGGTTGGCGCAGAGGCCGAGCCGCGCCATGCGGCGGAACTGCGCCGCATCGGCCATCTGGCAATGCTGCAGGGTATGCCGGTGGTCCCAGCGCGGGCTGCGGGCAAGCGCCGCCTCCATCGCCTCGATGGCGACCTCGCTCGCCTCGTCGCCGTTGGTGTGGATGTGGCATTGCAGCCCGGCGGCATGATAGGCGTGCAGCGTCTCGAATAACTCGTCCGGGCCGATGTTCCAGATGCCGTTGGGCTGGCCGCCGATATAGCCGGGCCATTTCAACCGGCCGGAGAAGCCCTGGATCGAGCCATCGGTCATCAGCTTCACCAGGCCGAAGCGCAGCCTGTCGTTGTTCTGCGTCCGCAGCCGGGCGATCTTGGCGATACCCTCGGCGGGGGTCAGCCCCTGGGCGTTCAGCGCCGGCAGCAGGCGTAGCGGAAAGCTGTCCTCCCGCGTCGTGGCCACGTAGGCGGCAACCACCGGGTCGGGCAGGTCGCTGAAGAGATCCGTCGCGGTGGTGACGCCGACCCGGCAGGCGAGCCGGGCGAAACGGTGCAGGCTGTCGCCCTGCGCCATGATGCCGTGCTGCGGATTGCCTACCGCCTTGAAGGCCATGTACTTGGCCGCCATCTCGCGCAGTTCGCCGGTCGCCTTGCCCGCGGCATCGCGCAGCACGCCGTCGATATTGGCGTCGATCAAGCCGCTGCGCTCCAGCACCGGCGTGTTGACGTTCATCACATGGCCGTTCGAGTGCAGCAGCACCACGGGACGGGTGGCGGAGACGCGGTCGAGGTCGGCGGTGGTGACGCGGGCCTCGCCGAAGTAGATCGGGTCGAACCCCCAGGCGAACAGCGTCTCGCCCGGCGGCAGCTTCCGCTCGGCCTCGGCCAGCCGGGCGACGGTGGCTTCGATGCTGTCGCAGCCGGGCCAGCGGCGGCCCTCGGGATCGTGCCGGTCGAAATAGCCGGCGTAGCTGAAGGTCCAGACGCCGCCCTCCCAGGCATGGCTATGGCCCTCGACCAGGCCGGGCATCAGGACGTTGTCGGCGTAGCGGTCGTCGGCGGTGGCGGGGCCCCAGGCGCTGGTCTCCGCGGCGCCGCCGACCGCGAGGACGCGGCCGTCCCGCACCGCGACATGCGTCGCGCTGGGGCAGGCATGGTCCATCGTGATGATGCGCCGGGCGCGATAGACCGTGATGGGTGATGCCATGGATGCCGCCTCCGTCCGGACGGCATCCTCGGCTACCGCAGTTTCCAGTGCAATCTGCGGCAGCACAGGGCAATCAGCAGCGCCGGGAGATCAGCGGCGCAGGCGGCGGATCTGGTAGCTGTCGAAGGTGTATTCCGACAATTGCAGCCATTGGTAGGCGTCCTGGCGGAACGCCGCCATCTCGCGGAAGATCTCGCCATAGACCGGATCGGCGCGGGAGTATTCCTCGTGCATCTTCTGCGTTTCGTCATAGCAGACATCGAGCACGGATTGCGGGAAGGGCCTGAGCTGCGCCCCGCCGGCGACCAGCCGCCGCAGCGCCGGCGGATTCAGCGCATCGTAGCGGGCGAGGCCGAGCGAGGTGGTCGCCGCCGCCGCGGTCTGCACGATGCTGCGGAAGGCCGGCGGCAGTTCCTCGAATTTCTGTTTGTTGACGAACAGCGAGAGGATGCCGGTACCCTCCCACCAGCCGGGGTAGTAGTAATAGGGCGCGACCTTGTACAGGCCGAGCTTCTCGTCGTCGTAGGGGCCGATCCATTCGGCGGCGTCGATGGTGCCGCGTTCGAGCGACGGGTAGATGTCGCCGGCGGCGATCTGCTGCGGGATGGCGCCGAGCCGCTGGAAGACCTGCCCGGCCAACCCGCCGATGCGGAATTTCAGGCCCTTGAGGTCCTCGGGCGACTTGATCTCCTTGCGGAACCAGCCGCCCATCTGCGCCCCGGTGCTGATCAGCGGGAAGCAGAGCACGTTGTGCTTGTCGTAGAGCAGGCGGTTCAGCTTGTCGTTGCCGCCCATCTCGTACAGCCAGGCCATCTGCTGGCGGCTGTTCAGGCCGAACAGCAGCACGGTCGCGAACATGAAGGCCGGGTCGATGCCGACCGAATAGGAAGACGCGGTGAAGCAGCTTTCCACCGAGCCCTTGGAGGTGGCGTCGCGGGCATCGAGCGCCGGGACGATCTCGCCGGGGGAGAAGACCCGGATGGTGAAGTCGCCATCGGTCGCCTCGCTGACCAT
>JAQGIA010000248.1 GCA_028291445.1 Belnapia sp. | reverse complement strand
TCCTTCACGTTGCGCGGGGTATCGAAGTCCGGCTCGCCCGAGGACAGCCCGATGATATCGCGCCCCGCGGCCTTCAGCGCCCGGGCCTTGCTGGTCATCGCGATGGTCAGCGAGGCGGAGATGCGGTCGAGGCGGTCTGCGGTGAGCTTCATGGGGATGGGGTGACCCTGCGGTACTGCGGAGGGGCGGGAAACTAGCCCCCCCCTCCCGCCGCTTCAACCCGTGCCATTCGCCTGCCGCGCCGAAATTCGGGCAAGGATCAGCCCCGCCAGGCCCAGCGCGACCCCCGCCAGCCCCAGGATGACGGCCGCCAGGGCATTCACCTCCGGCGTCAGCCCGATCTTGAGCGCCGAGAAGACCAGCATCGGCAGGGTGGTCCCGGCCGGGCCGGAGACGAAGCTGGCGACCACCACGTCATCCAGCGAGAGGGTGAAGGCGAGCAGCCAGCCGGCGGCCAGGCTGGGGGCGATCAGCGGCAGGGTGATGGTGCGGAAGATGGTGAAGGGCCCGGCGCCGAGGTCGGCGGCGGCCTCCTCCAGCCCGCGGTCCAGGCCGGCCAGCCGGGCCTGGACCAGCACGGCGACATAGGCGAGGCCGATGGTCGCATGCGCCAGCAGGATGGTCCCCGCCCCGCGGTCGAGCCGCCAGCCGGCCCAGGCCTCGGCAGCGCCCTGCACCAGCACGAACAGCAGGAGCAGGGACAGGCCGGTCACCACCTCCGGCAGGACCAGCGGGGCGCCGGCCAGGGCGCCGAACGCCGCCCGGCCGCGGAAGGCGCCGCAGCGCGCCAGGCCCCAGCCGGCCAGGCCGCCGAGCAGCACCGCCAGGCTGGCGGCGCCGGCGGCGATCCGCAGCGAGAGCCAGGCCGCCTCCCGCAGCCGGTCATCGGCCGCGAGCGCCACGAACCAGCGCAGCGAGAAGCCGCCCCATTGGAAGGGGATGCGATCGGCGCTGAAGGCGTAGCCGACCAGCAGCAGGATCGGCGCCCAGAGGAAGCCGAGGCCGAGCGCCAGCCCGAACCGGCTCATCGGCTACCCAGCCTCGGGACACCCAGGCGCTGGAAGAGCCGGATCGGCAGCACCAGCACCGCCAGCAGCGCGATGGCCAGGGCGGCGGCCAGCGGCCAGTCGCGGTTCTGGAAGAACTCGCCCCAGAGCGCCCGGCCGACCAGCAGCGCCTCGGGCGGGCCGAGCAATTCGGGAATGACGAATTCCCCCGCCGCCGGGATGCAGACCAGCAGGAAGCCGGCGGCGGCGGCCGGCAGCGACAGCGGCAGGGTGATGCTGCGGAATACCGTGAAGCGGCCGGCGCCGAGGTCGGCCGCCGCCTCCTCCAGCGCCAGGTCGCGCTTCAGCAGCGCCAGGGCCAGCGGCAGCACGGCGAAGGGCAAATAGGCATGCACCATGCCAAGCCAAAGCGCGGTATCGGTGTACAGCAACCGCAGCGGCCCGAATCCCAGGGCGCCGAGCAGCCCGTTCACCCAGCCGCCATCCCGCAGCAGGCCGATCCAGGCGCCGATGCGCGGCAGGAAGCCGGTCCAGAACGGCAGCAGCACCAGCAGCAGCAGCGGCATCCGCCAAGCGGGCCGCGCCCCGGCGATGCCGAGCGCCATGGGATAGGCCAGCAGCAGGCAGAGCCCGGCGGTGACCCCGGCGACGCCGAGCGAGCGCAGCAGGGCGCCAAGGTAATAGCCATCCGCCACCAGGCTGCGGAAATTCTCGAGGCTGCCCTGCCAGGCCAGACCTGCCGTGCCCCAGGCGAACGGCGGCAGGAAGGGCGGCACCCCGGGCCCGGCCTCGGCCAGGGCGATGGCGGCGAGGATACCGATGGGCGCGGCGACCAGCAGCGCCAGCCAGACAAACGGCGGCAGCAGGATGAGCCAGCGCATCATCCGGTCAGCGGGACCAGCGCCTCGGACGTCCAGCCGAGCATCAAGGCATCGCCGGGGGCCGGTGGGGCGGCCTCGGCCGGCAGCGCGACGCGCAGCAGGGCACCGCCCGGCAGCGCCACCAGGGCAAGCCAGCCATCGCCCCGATAGGCCAGGTCGCGCAGGGTGCCGGCCACCGCGTTGAACGGCGGCGGCGGGCCTGCCAGCAGCCGGATGCGTTCGGGCCGCAGCGCCATGGCAAGGTTGGTGCCCGCAGGCCGGCCGTGCGGCAGCACCAGGCGGCAGAATTCGCCCTCGACCGTACCGTCGCCGGCGACCCGGCCTTCGAGCACATTGGCGGCGCCGAGGAAGCCGGCGACGAAGCGGGTGGCGGGTCGCTCATACAGCTCGGCCGGTGGGCCGCATTGCGCCAGGCGCCCGGCCTCCAGCACGGCGACCCGGTCGGCCAGCGCCAGGGCCTCGCCCTGGTCATGCGTCACCATGACGAAGCTGGCGCCGGTCGCCCGCTGCAAGGCGCGCAATTCGAAGCCGGTGCGTTCGCGGAGGCCGGCATCCAGCGCGCCGAGCGGTTCATCCAGCAAAAGCAGCGGCGGGCGCTTCACCAGGGCGCGGACCAGCGCCACCCGCTGCCGCTGGCCGCCCGAGAGCTGATGCGGCCGGCGGGTGGCCAACGCCTCCAGCCCGACCAGCGCCAGGGCCTCGCCGACGCGGCGGGCGATCTCGGGCTTCGCCACCGCCTCCCGCCGCAGCCCATAGGCGATGTTGTCGAAGACGCTGAGATGCGGGAACAGCGCGTAGTTCTGGAACATGACGTTGAGCGGGCGGGACTGCGGCGGCAGCCCGGCGAGGTCCTGGCCACGCAGCAGGATGCGGCCGGCATCCGGCACCTCGAAGCCGGCGACCAGCCGCAGCAGCGTCGACTTGCCGGAGCCGGAGCCACCGAGCAGCGCGAGGAATTCGCCGGGGCGGACGCCGAGGTCGAGCCCGTCCAACGCCGTGGTCGCGCCGTAGCG
>JAQGIA010000227.1 GCA_028291445.1 Belnapia sp. | reverse complement strand
GCGGCGGCGCCACCGGCCGCTCGGCGGAGGCTTCCAGCACGTCGCGGTAGCGCGCGGCGACGGCCGGCAGCGCCATCTCCGCCTGGGCGAAGCGCTGCCCGGCGGCCCCGATGGTCCTGCCCCGGCCGGCTTCCGCCACCAGCGCCGCCAAGGCCTCGGCCAAGGCCCGGGCACCGCCGGCCAGCGGCAGGTGGCACACGCCGTCGCGCGGCAACTCGGCATAGGAACCGGTATCCGAGACCACGCAGCAGGCCCCCGCGGCCAAGCCCTGCGCCACCGTGCCGGAGCTTTCGCCGCCCGAGGGAAACCGCAGGTTCACCAGCGCATCCGCCGCCGCGACATGATCGGCGAAGGCCGCGGCGGCGAGATGCCCGGTGATCCGTGCCCGGATGGCGACCGCCGCCGCCTGGGCCGGATCGACCTCGCCGGCATGGATCCAGCGGATTGCTGGCAGGCCCTCCAGCGCCGCCAACACCCAATCCAGCCGCTTGGCCCGCGCGGCGAAGCCGGCGGTGACCAGCAGGAATTCGGCCGGCCCGATGCATAGCCGGGCGCGCGCCGCCATGCGGTCGGGCAGCGCCTCGACCGGCAGCGGATGCGGGATGACGGCGACATGGCTGGTCGCCGCCGCGCCATGCGCCAGGCGCAGCCGGTGCAGCGCGAAGCGGGAATGCACCACCACGGCGCGCGACCGCGCCAGCACCTCCCCGGCCAGGTCGAACAACAGGTGGTTGGCGCGGGTCGACAGGCCATGGTCGCGCAATTGCGCGGCATAGGTCGCTGCCAGCCCGGGTGCGGCATGCCGCATGCCAGCGAGGATGCTCGTCCGCTCCTCGCCGGTCGATTCGTACAGATGCAGCAGCCCCGGGTCGTGCAGGGTGGTGACGCCAGGCAGCTGGCGCAGCGCCCGCAGCACGAAGCCATGCTGCGGGTTGTTGCCGATCTGGTGCAGCACCCGCCCGGCCGCCTCCGGTTGGCGATGCAGCAGGGCCGGATCGAGCACCGGCACGCCGGGGGGCGCCTCGGCCAACCAATCCTCGCAGGCGGCGGCGCAGCGGTAATGCGCGCCGAGGCCCTGCAGCAGCGTCGCCGCATAATCGGCGATGCCGGTCCGGGCCGGCGGCAGCGGGCTGACCATGACCAAGTGGGGCGGCGCTGTTTCCATCGCCGCGATAGTCTCCCCGATGCCGCATCCACGCAAAGCGCCCGCCGGTTGCCGCCCCGGCGCGGCCCATGCTAGCGCCGGAACCCGATGGATGACCCCTCCTTCAGCTTCATGATCGTCGGCGCCGGCCGCGCCGGATTGCGGCTGCGGGCGCTGCGGCCCTTCGGCACCGGCACGATCCGCGCCTGGTGCCGTGGCATCGCGGTCGGCCAGTTCGTCCTGCCCGGCCCCGTTGCCGCCGATACACTGCTCGACCTGCCGATCACCCGGCTGCCCTGCGTGCCGCTGCCGGCGCGGCTGCGCCTGGCCACCGCGCCGGACGGTCCGGAATTGGCGGAACCCTGGAGCATCGCCAGTCCGGGCGAGGCGATCGCGCTGCTCGGTCCGCCGGCCCCGGTGCTGGAGGATCTGCGGCTTGAATTCGGGATGCTGCGGGGCACCGGGATCGAGCGGGCCAATGGTTTGCTCGCCCCGGCGCTGCATGCCGTGGTCAATGGCACCATCGCGCGGCTGGTCCAGGCCGAGGCGCCGGTCGCCCTGGCCGAGGGCGGCTGCGCCTTCCGCTTCGCCCTGGCGCTGGAACCGGCCGATCTGACCGGCTCCGGCCTCGGCGTCACCCTCCATATGCCCGGCCTCGCGGCCCCCCTCGCCCGTTTCGCCTGGGGTCCGGCGCTGCCCGGCGCCGAGCGGCTGGCCGAGCTGGAAGCCCGGCTGCTGCGGCTGGAACAGGCCGGGGAGAGCATGCAGGCCAGCAGCCAGGCGCAGCTCGAACAGCGCCTCGCCCGGCAGCAGGACCGGATCGATGCCTTCATCGATGCCGCCGCCAGCTTGCTGCTGGACCGCCTGACCTTGGCGGAGCCTGCGGCCGAGGCGCTGCGGGGGCTGATCGCCGCCGCCAGCCCCGCCACGCCACCGGCCGCTGTTTTTTCCCCGGCGACCGAGGCACCGCAGGCGATGCTCGCCCCGCACGATTCCGGCTTCGATCTCGGCTGGCATGCGGCGGAGGAGGATGCCGGGGGCGGCTTCCGCTGGATGACGTTGCAGGGGCTGGTCCGCAATCCCGCGCCGCTGCGGCCGGTCGCCGGGGTGACGATCACGGTGGCGCATCTCTATGGTGCGCCCGCACCGGCGATCGAGGCGAGCTTCGATGCGGCGCCCTGCCTGGTGGAGGCGCAGCCGGAAGGGCCGCACCAATTCCGCCTGCGCATCATCCCACCGAGCGGCCCGGCGCCCTGCCGGATGCTGCGCCTGCAATCCCTGGCGGGCGGCAGCCCGGCCGAGGATGGCGTCTCCGGCGATACCCGGCAGCTTTCGGTCGCCGTCGCCGGCTTGGCCTTCGATTACGAGGCGGGCTTCGATGACGTGACGGAACCCGGCCCCGGTCCGCGTTGACCGGCAGCCGCTTTGGCCCGAGCCTGCCGGCTGACGATAGCGGCAGGAGAACGCGCAGGATGCCACCGGATGGCGAAGCACCGGGCGGGGCAAACCCCGCGGCGACCCCCACGGCGACGTTGACCGGCGCGGCCCAGGCCGAATCCCGTCCCGTTCCGAACGTGCCGCGCCGGCTGCGCCGCTTCCTGGCGCTCGATGACTTCGAGGCGGCGGCGCGGAGACATCTGCCGCGCATGCTGCATGGCTTCGTCTCCGGCGCCGCCGAAACCGATGCGTCACTCCGCGACAATCGCGCCGCCTTCCAGGAGCTCGGTTTCGTGCCGCGGGTGCTGGCCGATGTCGCGGCGCGGCAGACCGGCACCACCCTGCTCGGCAGGCGCTATGCGGCGCCCTTCGGCATCGCCCCGATGGGAGCCTCGGCGCTCTCGGCCTATCGCGGCGACCTGGTCTTCGCCCGCGCCGCGGCGGCGGCCGGAATCCCGATGATCCTCAGCGCCTCCTCGCTGATTCGGCTGGAGGAAGTGCGCGCCGAGGGACCGACCGCCTGGTACCAGGCCTACCTGCCCGGCGAGGCGCCGCGGGTCGAAGCGCTGGTCGACCGGGTGGCGGCGGCCGGCTTCGACACCTTCGTGCTGACCGCCGATGTCCCGGTTCCGGCCAATCGGGAAAACAACGTCCGCAACGGCTACAGCCTGCCGCTGCGGCCCAATGCGCGGCTGGCCTGGGAGGGCATCAGCCACCCGCGCTGGCTGATCGGGACGGCGCTGCGCACCTTGCTGAACCACGGCATGCCGCATTTCGAGAACATGGACGCGACGCGCGGCCCGCCGGTGCTCTCGGCCAATCTCATCCGCGCCGTCGGCCGGCGCGATGGGCTGTCCTGGGAGCATCTGGCGCTGATCCGGGCGCGCTGGCCGGGCCATCTGCTGGTCAAGGGCCTGCTCTCGGCCGAGGATGCCCGCATCGCCCGGGACTGCGGCGCCGATGGCGTGATCGTCTCCAACCACGGCGGCCGGCAGCTCGACGGCACCGTCGCCCCTCTCCGGGTGCTGCCCGAGATCGCCGCGGTGGCCGGGGAGATGGCGGTGATCCTCGATTGCGGCATCCGGCGCGGCACCGACGTGCTGAAGGCCTTGGCGCTGGGGGCGGATTTCGTCTTCGTCGGCCGGCCCTTCCTCTATGCCGCCGCGGTCGGCGGGGAGCCCGGGGTGCGCCACGCCATCACCCTGCTGTGGGAGGAAATCCACCGGAACATGGCCATGCTCGGCATCACCGACCTCGCGCAGCTTTCGCCGGAGTTTCTGCGGCGGCTGCGCTGACGGTGCCGGCCAGCGGTTTCGGCAGCCTCGGCTGGGCGCTGGCGGCCACCACCGCGGCGCAGTCGCTGGCGACGCTCGCGGTCTTCACCCTGCCGGTGCTGGCGCCCTTCGCCGCCCGGGACCTGGGGGCGGCACCGCATTGGGTCGGCTGGCAGGTGGCCCTGACCTACCTGGCCGCCTCGGCGACCTCGATGGTCTCCGGCGGGGCGCTGCGACGTTACGGGCCGGCCCGCTGCACCCAGATCGCCCTGGCCGCCGGCGGGCTGGCCGGGCTGCTGGTGGTGCTGGCCGGGCTGGCCGGGGCGGTGCTCGGCTCCTTCCTGATCGGGATCGGCTATGGGCTGACCAATCCGGCCGCCTCCCAGGTGCTGGCGCGGCTGACGCCACCGGCCCGGCGCAACCGGATTTTTGCGATTAAGCAGACTGGCGTGCCGATCGGCGGGGCATTGGCCGGGGCCCTGCTGCCGGGGCTGGCGCAAGGCTTCGGCTGGCGCGTCGCCGTGGCGACGGTCGGATTCTCGTTATTGGCCGCGGCGGTTGGCATCGGCGCCTTCCGCCGGCATTGGGACGAGGATAGGGATCCGGGCTATCCGCTCGCCGCGGGCGCCGGCAGCGGCTTGCTGGCACTGCGGACCCGGCCCGGGCTGGGTGGGCTGGCGGCGATCTCGGCCGCCTTCGCCGGATTCCAGCTCGCGCTCGGCTCCTACACCGTCACCATGCTGGTCGAGGAGGCGCAATGGACGCCGGTCGCCGCCGGCCTGGTCGCAGCGGTGAGCCAGGGCGTCGGCGTCGGTGCCCGCATCGGCTGGGGTCTGGTGGCGGATTGGTGGCGCTCCGGCATGAAGACGCTGGCGGCGATCGGGGTGCTGACCAGCCTCGGCGGCGCGCTGCTGCCGCTGGCGCTGGGCGGGCCGACGACGCCGCTGGTGCTGCTGC
>JAQGIA010000191.1 GCA_028291445.1 Belnapia sp. | reverse complement strand
GTGGTCAGTATCTGCGGAACATCAGAGTATGTTGAACAGGTACAGCAGGATCAGGATGGGGATGGGAATACCGAGGAGCCAAAGCAGGATGCCGCGCATGATGACCTTCCGTTACGTTCCAACGGAGCCGAAACGCTTTTCTCCTGCTCCCGCTCCCGCACCAAAATCGGCTCCCGGTCTCGTGACCACGCTGCTGGCTGGCCTGCTGGCGATGGCCGGCTGCGCCCAGGATCCGAGCGCCGATTACCTCGGCGGCTTCGGCGATCCGCTGCGTGGCGCGGCGCTGTATGCGCCGCAGAATCTCGGCGATACCAGCCGCTGGGCCGGCCGCCCGGCGGAGGCCGCGGTGGCGGCGGAGCAGCTCGAATTCCTGACCGATGGGCTGCCTGCCAGCCCGATCTACGCCACGGAACTCAATCCCGCGGTGGTGCAGGGGCTGACCACCGCCCGGGTGGAGATGCGCCACTATCTCGGGATCGCCCCGGATGCCGACCCCCAGGTGGTGATCGCCAGCCTGCGCCGGGCGGCGGCTGCGCTGCGGGCCAATGGGCAAGCCGGTGGGCCGACCAATGGCCGGGCCTTGGCGGAAGCGGCGTTGGATGGGCCGGCCTTCACCGCCGGGCCGGTCGGTACCTTGCAGCGCCTGGCCGCCATGCCCCGGCTGCCGCGCACGGCGGAGGCCGCCGGGTTGGTGGCGTCGGATTTCGACCGGCTGGAACGACGCCGCTGAGCCGCGGGTCTGATCCCGAGCCAGCCGGGCCTCAAGGGGTTTCCTCCGTCATGACCCGGTTCCGCCCGGCCTGCTTGGCGCGATAGAGCGCGGCATCGGCCCGCGCCAGCAGATGGGCCCAGGGCTCGTCCCGGCCGCGCACCGCGATGCCGGCCGAGACGGTCACCGGCGCCAGTTGCAGGCCGGTTTCCCGCATCGAGAGCTGCTGCGACTGCACCGCCTGGCGCAGCCCGTCGGCCACCTCCAGCGCGGTCGCCAAGCCCAGGCCGGGCAGCAGCAGGCTGAACTCCTCGCCCCCCAGGCGGCCGCAGAAGCCTTCGACCTTCAGCCCCCGCTGCAAGGTATTGGCCACGCGGCGCAGCACCGCATCGCCCACCGGATGGCCCCAGGTGTCGTTGACCGCCTTGAAGTGGTCGATATCGAAAAGGGCCAGGGCCAATGGCCGCCCGCTGGCCTGGCTTTCATTGGCCAGGTTGCTGGCGGTGGCCTCGATGCCGCGGCGGTTCGGCAGCCCGGTCAACAGGTCGGTCCGCGATTCGCGCAGCGCCGCCTCCAGCCGGTCCTGCAGATCGACGATCACCTGCGCCGAGGCTTCCAGCCTTTTGCCCAGCCGGGTGCTGCGCTCCAGCATCTCCTGGGTATCGGCGATGATGCGGGGCAGCGCCGCGGCGAGGCGCCGGTCGAGCGGGCCGGGATGCTGGGCCAGCATGTCGCGCGAGAATTGGTCGAGGGCGGTGCCGTAGCGGGCGGTATGATTGCCCGATTCCTGGAGCATCGCGGCCACCTGCCCGGTGGTCTCGCGCAGCCGGTCGGTCGTGCGGTTCAGCGCGGTGCCTTCGCTGAGGGTGTCCAGGAAGCGGGCATGGACCTCCAGCAGCAGGGCATCGGTGATCGGCCGGCCGTTGCTGAGGTAGGTGTCCAGCACCCGCCGCACCATCGCGTTGTCGCCCGAATGATAGCTGTACCAGACGGCGAAGCAGGGTGGCGTGGGCGATACACCATGCCGCACCATCGAGCCCGCCGCGGCATAGGCATGGGTCAGCACGTGGCCGTGCTGCGGTACGCCATCCGTCTGGGGCCTCAGGGCAAACAACATCGGCGTCGGCTTCCCGCGGCAGAGAAGCCCGAGCCTAGCGGCGCGACGGTAAAGCCGAGGCTAACCGCCGCGCCATATCGCCATCAATCGGCGAAGCGGATCAGCTGCCGCACCACCTCGCCGGTCTTGAGCCGGGCGAAGCCGGTGTTGATCTCCTCCAGCGCCAGGGTCCCGGTGATCAGATGGTCGAGGTGCAGCCGGCCCTGCTGCCACAGCTTCAGCAGCCGCGGCATGTCCACCCGGAAGTGGTTGGAGCCCATCGAGGAGCCCTGGATCTTCCGTTCCCGCAGGAAGTCGGCGCCATGCAGCTCGATCTTCACGCCGAAGGGGATCATGCCGATGATGGTGGCGGTGCCGCCCGGCCGCAGCATGGCGAAGCTCTGCTCGGCCGTCGCCTTGAGCCCCAGCGCCTCGAAGCTGTAGTGGACGCCGCCGCCGGTGAGCTCCCTCACCTGCGCCGCCACGTCGTCGTTGCCCGCCAGGATGGTATCGGTCGCGCCCATGATCCGCGCCAGGTCGAGCTTCGATTGCAGCCGGTCGATGGCGATGATGCGGGAGGCGCCGGCCAGCGCCGCGCCATTCACCGCCGAAAGCCCGACGCCGCCGCAGCCGATGACCGCGACGGTCGAACCCGCCTCGATCCGCGCCGTATTGAACACCGCGCCGACCCCGGTGATGACGCCGCAGCCGACCAGGGTGGCGCGGTCCAGCGGGATGTCGGGGTCGATCTTCACCAGCGCATTCTCATGCACCAGCAATTGCTCGGCGAAGGCTGAGAGATTCAGGAATTGATGCATCGGCTGGCCGCCCTGCCAGGACAGGCGGCGGGACATGCCGGGTGTCATCTTCACCGCGGTATCCTCGCAGAGCACCGTATGGCCGGCGGTGCATTGCGAGCAGGCGCCGCAGAAGACCGAGAGGCAGCCGATCACGTGGTCGCCCGGCTTGAGGTAGGTGACGTCGCTGCCCACCGCCTCGACCACGCCAGCCACCTCATGTCCCGGGACGGTCGGCAGCGGATGCGGATAAAGCCCCTCGATGAAATGCAGGTCGCTGTGGCAAAGCCCGGCGAAGGCGGTCCGCACCAGCACCTCGCGCGCCTTGGGTTTCTGCAGGCTGACGGATTCGATCGTCAGCGGCTGGTTCACGGCGTGCAGGACGGCGGCCTTCATGGCGCATATCTCCCTTGGACGGGGGAAGCCTAGCACCGCATCCCGGTATAGGCTCCAGCCCCAGGATACGGAGAAAATCACCATGGCACCCGAGCTGTTGCAGGAGACCGCCGATGGCGTGCTGCTGCTGACCATGAACCGGCCGGAGGCGCTGAATGCGCTGGGCGGCAACATGATGTGGGATCTGCTCACCGCGCTGACCAAGGCGGCGGCGGACCCCGAGGTCGGCTGCGTGGTGCTGACCGGCGCCGGGCGCGGCTTCTCCGCCGGCGGCGACATGAAGGCCCGCGCCACCGGGGCCAAGCCGCCGCCGGCGACGCCCGAGGCCGGCGCCGACGAGTTGCGCAGCCGCATGGAATGCTCCCGCCTGCTGCATGAGATGCCGAAGCCGACCATCGCCATGCTGAACGGCGTCGCCGCCGGGGCGGGAATGTCGCTGGCGCTGGCCTGCGACATGCGCATCGCCGGGACCAGCGCGCGGATGACCACGGCCTTCGCCAACATGGGCTTTTCCGGCGATTTCGGCGGCCACTACTTCCTGGCCAGGCTGGTCGGCCCGGCCAAGGCGCGGGAGCTGTATTTTACGAGTGCCAGGCTGGACAGCGCGGCGCTGGAGAAGCTCGGGCTGGTGAACCGGCTGGTCCCGGACGACCAGCTTGTGCCGGAGACGATGGCGCTGGCCCGCCAATTGGGCCGCGGCCCGCGCGTCGCCTGGCGCTACATGAAGCGCAACATGAAGATCGCCGAGGAAGGCACCCTGGCCGAGGCGCTGGATGCCGAGGCGATCGGCATGATGCGGACACGGGAGACCGCGGACCACCAGGAGGCGCTGCGGGCCTTCCTGGAGAAGCGCCCGCCGGTCTTTCAGGGGAAATAACAGCGGGGCCCGCCGGCCATGCGGCCGGCGGGACGCTCTCAGAAGCTGAGCGCGGTCGCCTGCACCACCAGCGGCAGCGCCCGCACCTCGGCCAGCACCGGCTCCGGCAATGGCCCATCCAGCGAGATCAGGCAGATCGCGTCGCCGCCCTGGGCCGCGCGGCCCAGGTGGAAGGTGGCGATGTTGATCCCGGCATTGGCCAGGGTCATGCCGAAGCGGCCGATGAAGCCCGGTTTGTCCTGGTTGGTGACGTAGAGCATGTGCGGCGCGAAATCGGCCTCGACCGGGATGCCCTTGATCTCGACCAGGCGCGGCTTGGCATCGCCCACCAGCGTGCCGGCGACGCTGCGGTCCTGGCGGTCGGTCACCACGGTGACGCGCAGCAGGGTCGCGTAGTCGCCGCGCCGCTCGTGCACGGTCTCGGCCACCTCGATGCCGCGTTCCCGGGCGACGACGGGTGCGTTGACCATGTTCACCGCGCCCATCAGCGGCGTCAGCACCCCGGCCAGGGCGGCCGCGCTCAAGGGCTTGCGGTTCAGCTCCGCCACATGGCCCTCGTATTCGACGCGGATCGCCTTGATGGCATCGCCCTGCGCCGCGGTGAGCTGGCCGGCGAGGCCGCCCAGCAGCCGCGCCAGTTCCATGTAGGGCTTGAGGCGGGGGGCTTCCTCCGCCGTCACGCTCGGCATGTTGATGGCATTGGAGACGGCGCCGCTCAGCAGGAAATCCGCCATCTGGTCGGCGACCTGCAGCGCCACGTTCTCCTGCGCCTCGGCGGTTGCCGCGCCGAGGTGCGGGGTGCAGACCACGTTCTCCAGGCCGAACAGCGGATTCTCGGTCGCCGGCTCGGTCTCGAAGACATCGAGCGCGGCGCCGGCGACGTGGCCGGATTGCAGCGCATCGTACAGCGCCGCCTCATCCACCAGCCCGCCGCGGGCGCAGTTGATGATGCGGACGCCGCGCTTCATCCGCTCGATATTGGCACGGCTCAGGATGTCGCGGGTCTGCTCGGTGAGTGGCGTATGCAGGGTGATGAAGTCCGCCCGCTCGAGCAACCCGAACAACTCGACCTTCTCGACGCCGAGCTCGACCGCGCGCTTCTCCGAAAGGAAGGGGTCGAAGGCGACGACCTTCATCTTCAGCCCCACCGCGCGATCGGCGACGATGGAGCCGATGTTGCCGCAGCCGATCAGCCCCAGCGTCTTGCCGAAGAGCTCGCCGCCCATGAAGCGGTTCTTGTCCCACGGCCCCGCCTTGGTGGAGACACTGGCGTCCGGCAGTTGCCGGGCGAGCGCGAACCGCAGGGCGATGGCCTGCTCGGCGGTGGTGAGGGCGTTGCC
>JAQGIA010000147.1 GCA_028291445.1 Belnapia sp. | reverse complement strand
GGCCTGGCCGGCCCACCCCCGCCGGGGCCCATCCGATGGGCCCCCTCGGCGGGGCGAGCGCGCGCGCGGGGGTGCGCGGGCTCGAGCCCCGCCGGATGGATCAGCCGCCGACCATCCGGCGGAAGCCTTCGGTTACCCGACCAACGAAATCGGGCTCGCGCGTCCGCCAGTAGCGCGGGTCGCGCATCATCGCCCGCAGCTCCGCCTCGCTTTCCTGCGGCGGCGTCACGCCGTCCCGCGCCAGGCCGGGCTCCTCGGTCCGCATCATCCGTTCCAGCGCCAGCACGCCCTCGGCGGTGGAGCACAGCGCCCCATAGACCGGCTCCGGCAGCTTCGCCCTGCCCCAGGCCGAGATCTGCGCGGCCATCGCCTTGAAGCGGTCGTCGCCGCCGAAATGCGCCGCCAGCTTCTCGCGCTGGCGATCGGCCTCGAACTCGGCCGCCGCCTCGGCGATCAGCGGCAGCAGGCGCTGCGCCGCCAGCTCATAGACCAGTTGCGCCTGGTCATTGCTGAAATGCGCCGCGTGCAGCTGGGAGTTCACCTCCGGATCGGCACAGCACAGCGCGTGCGGCGAGGCGATGCTGTAGCCGTCCGGCGCCTCGGGGATGCCCATGGCCTGACGGAAGCGCAGCATCTCGTCCGGCGCCGCATCGGCGGCCGGCGGGGCGGCGCGCTGGGACAGCCGGCGCTCCAGCTCACGGTAGGATTTCAGCAGCGCCTCGGTGCGCAGGGTACCGGCCTCGGCATCCCAGAACTTCTCCGGCACCTCGGCCGGGCGCGGCACTGAACCAAGGCTCGGAAGGGCGGCGGACTGCAACAGATCCTCGGGCATCGCTCAATCACTCCGGGGTGGCCAGGGGGGTGGCCAATGGGATGGACTAGGGGGTGGGCTGGATGGTGGGTGGGGTCGGAACCAGCACCTCGGCGGGTGCGCCGAGGGTGCGCGCCAGCCAGCGCGTCGCCGCGGCGGCATCGACCTGCGCCGCGGCGGTGCCGCCGAGCTGGCCGACCGCCTGCAGGAACAGCAGGGTATTCGCCGCATCGGCGCGGCCCTGCATCCGGGCCAGCGGGCTTTCGTAGCGCAGCGCCGCCTCCCGCCCGTCGAGCAGCACCGTGGGGATCTCCCCCCGCCGGCGCAGGATGCCGAGGCAGCGCGTCACCAGCGGCGTCAGCAACTCGGTCTGCAGCCGGCCGTAGGTCGCGCCCAGCAGCCGCGCGGTCTGCGCGCTGCGTTCCAGCACCTCGGTCGCCGTCATCCGGCTGTCCTGCAAGGTGCCCAGCCGGTCGGCCAGCAGCGCGCCGCGGATACGCGCCCGCAGGTCCTGCAGCACCAGCTGCGAGACATCGAAGTTGCCCGGCGCGGCGAGCGGCGTCAGGCCGGAGCTGCCCGGCGCCTTCGGGATGATGGCGCCGGGGACCAGCTTCACCGTCGCCGGGTTCAGCACGCCATCGTCTTCCGCCTGCCAGATGCCGGTGCAGGCGATGGAGGCGTTCTTCAGCACCAGCTCGACCACCTTGTTGGCGGTGCGGATATCCGGCAGCGCCTTCATCACCGGGCCGCGGCCGTAAAGCTCGCCCGGCACCTTCAGCCAGCGGAAGGCGATGCAGGGGCTCTCGGCGAAGCGGCCCTCGGCCAGCAGCAGCGGCCGGCCGGGGTCGGTGGTCAGCACCGCGGCATAGCGGGCGCCGCCACGCTCGGCCCAGATCGCCTCCAGCAGCGGATGCGGCGTCGCATCCCCGGCCGCCGCGGCGCGCTCCAGCTCGCCCGGCAGCTCGGCCTTGGGGAAGCGCCGGCGCAGTTCCGCGGCGCTCAGCCGGGCCTGCCGATAAACGGTGTCCAGCCTTCCGTCGGCGCCTTCCTCCAGCACCGTCGCGCGGATCGGCACCGCGGCGAAGCGGAAGGCCGAGGCCTCGCCGAGCGGCGCCTCCTCGACCATCAGCACGCCGGTGCCGGCGACCACCAGCTCGAGGAAGGCCTGGTGCATCTCGACCGCGAAGTTGGAGCGGTCGAAATGCCCCTGCAGCGTCACCGCCACATCCTCCAGCGCCTCGGCCGCGGCCCGTCCGGCCGCGCCATCCTGCAATGGCCGCGCCGGAGCGATGCCGAACCAGCGGGACCAGGGCGGCGTCAGCTCGGCCAGCAGGGAGGCGGCGAGCTGCTCGGCGGCATCGGCCGCGGTCGCGTCGAACAGCGCCGGGCCGCTGTCGATGCGCGGCAACACGTGGTCGTAGCAGGATTGCCAGATGGCCTCGAGCGGCCGGCGCCGGTCGACCGCGGCGGCGTGCCGCCGCAGGATGTCTTCGGCATGCATGCGGCTATTTCCCCTTATTCGCCGAGCAGCGACTTGCGCGCCACCTGGGGCAGCGGCACGAGCACGCCGCGGTCCGAGGTGGCGATGGTGCCCGGCAGCCCGTGGGCGGCACGGGTGCGGGCTTCGGCCTGGGCCTGCTGCCCCGCCTGCTCCGGCGGGGGCGGCAGGGCAACGGCGGGCGCGGGCGCCGCTGGCGGCGGAACGATCACCGGCTTCGGGGCGCGGAACAGGCCACCCATGCGCGTCACCTCGGGGTATGGAGTTGACCGACCGGGGCCCAAAAAGCCCACGGGCCCGGCCCTCGTCGTGAGGACCGGGCCCGCGGCAGTCGGGGGGATCGGAGAAAGGCCAACGGGCGCAGATCACCCGTTGACAGGAGTGACTTAGCGCTTCTTTTCTTCAGCGGTCAAGATACATTTCCTATGATAGGCATTTTATTTAAAATTCGGAACAATCCAAAGGGTGTCAGCGCGAAGGGTGCCGCGGCGCCCAGCACGGCCCGGCACAGCGCCACGCAGGAGAAGGGCGCGAGCGGCGGCAGGCAGCGCGCGGCCGGCGCCGTCGGGGTATAGGGACCGAGCACCGCGAGCCCGGCCCGGCGGTAGAAGCCCGGCAGGTCGAAAGCTGGCGGCAGGTCGAGCCGTGCCACCACCAGCCGGCCGGTCAGCGGGTCCAGCACGGTCCAGCCGCCGGCATCCGCCAGGGCGGCGAAGCAATGCCGGAAGCCCGGCCGCAGCAGCCGCAGCCAGGGCTGGTCCGCCTGGCCGCCAAAGACGATATAGGCCTGCTGCCCCGCCGCGTCGGCAGCCCGCCTGTGCGCCGCTCCGGCGAGCCTTTTATGGGCCAGCGGCAGCCTCGGGCGGCTCATCCGCCGATTCCCGAAAAAGCCAGGATCTGGGCCGGTCCAGCGGCCGGCACGGGGCCGCTGATGATGCCCTTCACCCGCAGCGGCCAGTCAAGCCGGGTCATCGCCTCGTGCCACAGCCGCCAGTCGCCGGCCTCGCCCGGCTGGCGGGCATCGGGGGCGGTGCCGCGCTCGCCCCAGATCCGCATGATGCGGGCGTGCTGGAGGTCGATGCGGCGGTGCCGGTACAGCCGGTCCAGGCATTTCACCACATCATCCGGCTCGCAGGGCCGGGTCACCAGGCCGGCGCCGGAGACGATGCGGGCGCCGTCGCGCCGGGCGGTGAGTGCGGCCATGGTCCAGAACCAGGCTTCCTCCACGGTGTGGAAAGGCTGCTCGCGGGTATGGGCGGTCCGGCCGGGGGTGCGGCTGGCGTGGGTGGCGCTGGTCATCGGGGGCTGTCCTTTCGCCTCAAGAGAACGTTCCGGGAACGTAAGCCTCGATCCGATCGTTCGGCAAGCGAATATAAAGGAAAATACGCCTATTGATCTTGCCTTCAATACCTAGGATGTTATGCCCATGAACGACCCCATATGTGGCAAGCCCATCGCCGAACCGGCGATGCCAGGGCTACCGGCGATGCCAGGGCTACGGGCAGGAGCGGGCCGTGACGCATGACGAGATCTGGCGGGCGCTCGACGCCCTGGCGGCGGAGAACGGCCTGTCCGCCTCGGGCCTTGCCCGCAAGGCCGGGCTGGACGCGACCGCCTTCAACCCCTCGAAGCGCATCGGCGCCGATGGCCGGGCCCGCTGGCCCTCCACCGAAAGCCTCGCCAAGGTCCTCGGCGCGACCAGCACCGGCATGGCCGAATTCGCTGCGCTGGTCACCGGCATGGCCGCCGTCCTGCCGCGCGGCAGCCGTGGCCCGTCCCCCCGCCGCATCCCGCTGATCGGCCTGGCGCAGGCCGGCGGCGACGGCTTCTTCGACGATGGCGGCTATCCGGTCGGCGGCAGCTGGGACGAGATCTCGGTGCCCGAGGTCGGCGATCCCAATGCCTATGCGCTCGAGATCAGCGGCGAGAGCATGGAGCCGGTCTTCCGCGACGGCGACATCGTCATCGTCTCACCCGGCTCGCCCATCCGCCGCGGCGACCGCGTGGTGGTGCGCACCCAGCAGGGCGAGGTGATGGCCAAGGAGCTGAAGCGCCAATCCGCCCGGCGGATCGACCTGCGCAGCCTGAACCCGGCGCATCCCGACTACGCCTTCGACCTGTCCGAGATCACCTGGATGCACCGCATCGTATGGGGCAGCCAATAGCCGTCAGGCCGCCGCCAGCAGGGCCGGCCGGCGGCGCAGCGCCAGCGTGGCCAGCAGCGCCAGCGCCGCCAGGTTGCAGGCGATGCCGACCTCCCAGGCCACCGCGTAATTGCCGAAGCGGTCGTAGAGGAACCCGGCCAGCCAAGCCCCCGCCGCCATGCCCGACAGGCTGAGGAACAGCAGCGCCGGCACCCGCCAAGCCGCCTCGGCCGCCGGGAACAGGTCGCGCACCGCCAGCACATAGGCCGGCACGATCCCGCTGAAGCCGAGCCCGAAGGCGGCGGCGATGAAGAACAGCCCGGCCTCGTCCTGGGTGGTCAGGAAGGCGGCCATCCCCACCGCCTGGCAAAGGTTGCCGGCGATCACCGTGTTCAGCCCGCCGATGCGATCGGCGACCCAGCCCCAGAACTGCCGGGCGACGAAGGCCGCGGTCAGCAGCACCGACAGCATCGCCGCGCCGCGCGCGCCGGTGATGCCGATATCGCCGCAGAAGGCCACCAGATGCGCCGCCGGCATGGCCATCGGGATGCAGCACAGGAAGGACGCGAAGGCCAGCAGCCCCAGCGCCAGGTTGGACGGCAGGCCGAGCACCTTCGCCCCCGCCACCGGCCCGGGCGCCGCCACGCTGCCCGCCGGCGGCTTCGGCGCCGGCCGCAGCACCAGCGCGGCCAGCGGCAGGATGATGGCGGCAGCGATGAAGCCGTAGCCCAGCATGACCCGCTGCCAACCGTAGGCGGCGATCGCCCGCTCGAAGATCGAAGGCCACAGCGCGCCGGCGACATACTGGCCGGAGGAGACCAGCGCCAGCGCGGTACCCCGCCGCCGGTCGAACCACAGCGAGACATAGGTCATCATCGGCGGAAAGAGCGCGCCGTTGCCGAATAGCCCGACCAGCAGCCCGAAGCCCGTCACCAGCTGCCAGGCCGCCCCGCCCGAAGCCAGCAGCAGGCCGCAGCCCACCATGGCGCCGCCGATCAGCGCGACCAGCCGGGTCGAGGTCCGCCC
The DNA here is from genome assembly GCA_028291445.1 of Belnapia sp. Taxonomy (GTDB): domain Bacteria; phylum Pseudomonadota; class Alphaproteobacteria; order Acetobacterales; family Acetobacteraceae; genus Belnapia. Next base: position 1,664 of record JAQGIA010000147.1, on the reverse strand, counting down.
GGCCAGCCAGCCCATCAGCATCCCCCCCGCGCCGGCGCCGAAATAGGCAAGCGAGGAGGCCAGCGCCGGGATGGACCGGATGCCGCCAAGGTCCTCGGCGATCGGCCGCAGCGCCACCACCACCAGCAGCGGCGCGCCGAAGGACACCGACAGGATCACCACGGCGGTGACGGCGATGACCCAGGAGGCCCGGGTCTCGATGCTCGGCGATGCCGCGCCGGTCGTTGCGGGCATGCCGTCCCTCCCCCTTATTGCCGCTGGCGATTATAGCCGGCACCGATCAAACCACGCCCGGCCGGCAGCGCCTACCGCACCGCAGCCGAGCCATCGCGTCCCAGGATAGGCCGGCGGCGCAATTGCACCGATGCGCGATGCACGGTCGGGTGAATAGCGCAACGGACCCGGTGCGCGGCAAGGTCCGGCCTTGAAACGGTGCAACGGTGAGGCGATGCAGGATTACGCGGAACGGCAATCGGCGGCGGTGGCTGCCGCTGGCCCCCGCCCCGGCCTGGGGCGGCAGACCACCTGGCAGCAGGCCCGCGACCACTGGAGCCGCGGCACCGCCGCACCGCCACGCCGCCGCCGGCGGACCGGCGGACGGCTGCTGCGGCGGATCCTGGACCAGGACAATCCGCGGCTGGCGCTCGGCATGGCGGTGCTCGCCTGGGGCAGCGTGGTCGTCCTGACCCTCGGGCTGCTCGAGGTCATCACGCTGTAGCAGGCTGGCCGCGCCGCGCCGGAGCAGGCTGGCCGCGCCGCGCCGGGACACCCCGGCGCGGCGCGGTATCCGCGCTAGATCATCAGCTCGATCAGGAAGGGTCCCGGCCGGGCGAAGCTCTGCGCCATCAGGTCGCCGCAGGCCTCCAGCGTGGTCGCCTGCGCCGCTTCCACGCCCAGGCTGTTCGCCAGCTTCACCCAGCCGATATCGGGATTGCCGAGGTCCAGCATGTCGAGCGCCGTCCGCCCCGGATTGGCGCCGACGTTGCGGTATTCGCCGAGCAGGATCTGGTACTTGCGGTTGGACAGCAGCACCGTGGTCACCGGCAGCTTCTCCCGCGCCTGGGTCCAGAGGCCCTGCACCGTGTACATCGCGCTGCCATCCGCCTGGAGGGCGATGACCCGGCGGCCGGGGCTGGCCACCGCGGCGCCGATCGCCACGGGGATGCCGTAGCCGATGGCGCCGCCGCAATTCTGCAGCCAGTCATGCGCCGGCGCCGCCACCGTCTCGGGGAAGAAGCCGCGGCCGTAGGTGACCGATTCATCGACGATGATGGCATGCTCGGGCATCAGCGCGGCGACGGCGCGGGCGAGGCCCTCGGGGCTCAGCGCACCGCGCGGGGCTTCCGGCCGGGGGCCGGCGGAGGCGATGGCCGCCGCCGGGGCACCCAGTTCATCGGCCAGCGCCCGCAGCGCGCCTTCGGCATCCTGCTCCAGCCGGCTCAGCACGTGCAGCGCGGCATCGGCCGGCTGCAACCGGCTGGGCTTGCCGGGATAGCCGAAGAAGCCGATCGGCTCCTTGGCATTCACCAGCACCAGATGCTGCACATCGGCCAGCGCCGCCAGCGCCTGGTCCACCACATAGGGCACGCGGTCGAGCGGCAGCCGGCCCTGGCCGCGCTGGGTGCGGCCGTTCGAGCCCTCGGCCAGCAGCCGGCAGCCGGTGG
>JAQGIA010000089.1 GCA_028291445.1 Belnapia sp. | reverse complement strand
GGGCCAAGTTTCCCGAGCTCCATCGCCTTGATCTGCAGCGCGAGATACTTCGAGTTGATGCGGCATTGCGCCAGGCCGCCGGCGATGAACCACAAGCCTTGCTGCGGCGTGCGCTTGAACATGTTGTTCAACTCGCCATCCTCGCCGATGCCCCAGACCGGTCCGATGCGGTCCAGCATCGCGTCGCCGATCGCCCGCCGGACGAGTTCCTCCTGCGGGTAATAGCCGGTCGCCAGAATGATGAGATCAGCCGGCACCGTCGAGCCGTCCTTGAGGAGCGCACCAGCGGCGGTGAATCGCTCGATCCGGTCGTATTGCAGCAGGCCGAGCTGGCCCTCGATCATGAGGGCGGAGCTGCCGGCATCCAGGTTGTAGCCACCGCCGCGCCGGAAATACTTCATCTGGTGGCCAGTCTCATCCTCGCCGACATCGTGCTTGAAGCCGATGCCCTTGAGGCCCTCGATCATCTCGCGATCAAGCTCGATCATGCGCTTCGTGACGGACTTATAGGCCTTGATGATCAACGCGGGCGTGGCGGACGAAACGATCAGGTCGCAGTCCTCGAGCGGCCCGCCCTCATCCCAGATCGCCTCGTTGAGCCTGGCGCTCGGGTCGATCGATACGACGGTCGTGGAACCCCGCTGGATAAGCGTCGTGTTCACGCCGTGGCTGTGGAGGTCCAGCGCGATATCGTTGGCGCTGCTGCCGGTGCCGAGGATGAGCGCATGCTTTCCCTCCCAACCCGCGCCGCTGTCGAAGCCTTCGGAGTGGAGGATCTGTCCCTTGAAATCGTCAAGGCCCGGCAGCTTCGGCAGCATGGGATAGCTGCTGACGCCATTGGCGAAGACGAGGTGCCGGGGCCGGACGATGCGTTCGCTGCCGTCGGCGCGCCTGACCCGGGCCGTCCAGCACTGCGCCGCGTCGTCCCAGGTTCCGCCGACGAATTCGGTCCCCGTCCAGCAGTTGATCTCCATGGCATCGGCGTAGAATTCGAACCAATTGCCCAACATGTCCTTCGGGATGTATTTCGGCCAGGTCGGCGGGAATTCCATGTAGGGCAGATGATTGAGGTGGATCGAGTTGTGCAGCGCCAGCGAGTGATAGCGCTTCCGCCAGCTATCGCCGATACGCGGCCACTGCTCGACGACAAGGGTGTCGACGCCGAGCTGGTTGAGCCGTGCGGCGATGGAAAGGCCCGCCTGCGCGGCACCGATCACCAAAACGGCCGGCTCCCGGTCGTCATAGGCGCTGGCCCTGCGGCGCATGTCCGCCCAGTTGTCACCTCCGAAGTTCCGTGAATAGGCGGCGCCGGACGGCCGGTTGGCGCCGGTCTTCTCCTCGTGGCCGGTCAATGCCTCGAGCGTGGTCGAGAGCAGCCAGGCCTTCATCGTCCCGCCATCCTGTTGCGATGGCGACAGGCGGATGAGGCCGGCGCCACGGCCCTCCGCCGTGGTGAACTCGAAGATCGCCTCGACGCTGTCGATCCCCAGGCGCTTGACCTGGCGCGGCGGCTTCCGGCCCTGCGGGAGGTGGAATTGCTGCGCGGCCGTGCGTGCCTGTTCCGCCGCAAGACGGTCGGCGATGTTGTCCCGGCCCGCAGCGGATGTGAGGTGCCAGGTGAAGGCCAGGATGTCCCGCCAATGGGAGTCGGCGTGAAACAATGCGCCGATCCGTGCGGCATCGCGCGACGCGAGCGCCGCCTCGAAGGCCTCAAGCCAGTCCGCGGCTGAACGCCTGGCCTGCGCCGCTCGCTCGAACTCGTGCAGGGACTGATCGAAATGGTTCATCGTCGCCTCATCCCGAGGCGTTGTTCTGAATGCCGCCTCATCGTGGAAATATAATCAGGCCGCCGGACCTGCGTCCATGCGGTCGCCCCAAGAAGCAGGGCAACCGGCCGCCCGTGGTCTGGCGGAGGCGTGCCGCCCTGACCGGTAGCCGCGCGAAAACCCGCTGCCCGAACTCCTTGCCGGGCCTGCGCCGGTCGATTTGACCGCCGCCGCCAGCATGCCATGCTCCCGTCCAAGGGAGGATCCGGATGCGCGAAAAGCGTTTCGATGTGGTCGTGGCCGGCTGCGGCGTGGCCGGGCTTTCCGCCGCGGTAGCAGCGGCCGAGGCCGGTGGCCGGGTTGCCGTGCTGGAACGGGCGCCTCACGCGGAGCGCGGCGGGCAAAGCCGCTATACCGAGGCCTATCTCCGGATGAAGAGCGAGGCGGAGGTCACCGACGACTTCGAGACCCACCTCGCCGAGAACAGCAGCGGCATTCTCGACCCCGACCTGATCGCCGAAAGCGCCCGCCCGCCGGGACAACGCGCCGCCTATGCCGCGGCCCTCTCGATGGCGGAGCCCAGCTTCATCGCCACCTTCGCCGACCAGGCTGGCCCGACCATTGCCTGGTTGAAGGGCTTCGGCCTGCGCTTCGACTTCCTGCCGACCCAGTTCCTCACCAAATCCCAGCCACGCCTGCTGCCGGTCGGCGGCGGGCTGGCACTGGTGGAAGCGCTGGCGGCGCGGGCCGAAGCGCTCGGCGTCGAGATCCTGTACGATACCACGGCGGAACGCCTGGAGCAGGACGAGGACGGCCAGGTGACCGGCCTGCTGGCCCGAAGCCGGCAGGAAGGAAGGCTACGGCTGGGCGGCCGGGTGGTGCTGGCCTGCGGCGGCTTCGAAGGCAATGCCGAGATGCTGGCTCGCTACATCGGCCCGCGCGCTGCCTTCCTGCGACCCATCTGCAAGGGCGCGCACTTCAATCGGGGCGACGGCATCCGCATGGCGCTCGATATCGGGGCGGCCACCGCCGGCGACTTCGGCAGCTACCATGCGGAGCCGATCGATCCGCGCTCCGGCGTATCGGAGCCTTCGGTCTTCGTCTTCCCCTACGGCATACTGGTGAACAAGGACGGCAAGCGCTTCACCGACGAAGCACCGGGCACGGTCGATGCCCATTATGAAAGCATCACCCGCAGGATCTTCGAACAGCGCGACGGCATCGCCTATGTCGTGCTGGATGCGAAACGCCGGCACGTGCCGAATGTCCGCCTGGCAATCCGCACCGACCAGCCACCCATCGTGGCCGACAGCCTGGAAGCGCTTGCGGCGAAGCTGGCGATCCCACCAGCCGTTCTGACGGCGACGGTGCGTCGCTACAATGCCGCCTGCGTGCCGGGCGACTGGCGGCCGTTGGAGGTCGATGGCCTGGCAACCCTGGGGCTCGACCCACCGAAGTCCAACTGGGCGCTGCCGGTCGACGAACCACCATTCCACGCCTATCCCATCATCTCGGCCAATGTCTTCACCTTCGGCGGCGTGAAGGTGGACAGCGATGCGCGCGTCCTGGATGGCGACGGAACACCGATCCAGGGCCTCTACGCGGCGGGCGAGATCATCGGGACCTACTACCGCACCTATACCGGCGCCACCTCGGTACTGAAGGGGCTGGTGTTCGGCCGGCTGGCTGGCCAACACGCGACGCGCCGCGACAATGCAGCCTGACCGGACGCTCGGCCGAAGGAGATGGTAGCCATGCGGATCTGGCACCAGAGCTTCAGCGACCTCGACCTTGCGCCGGTCTATCGCGCCACGCTTGCGCGCCATGCCGCGGCGGTGCTGCCATCGGAAGACAGTGTCGTGTTGCACGGCCTGCGCCCCGGAACCTATGGGCCCCACTTCGCGCCGATCCACGCCATCCGGCACCGGTACCTGGAGTATTTGAACGAGGCCCAGGTGATCGAGGCGGCACTGACGGCGGAGCGCAGCGGATACGATGTCTTTGCCCTCGGCTGCTTCTACGACCCGGCGCTGCAGGCCGTGCGGTCCCTGGTGGACATTCCCTGCGTCGGACTGTCGGAGACCTGCATGCTGGTCGCCTGTTCGCTCGGTCAGCGCTTCGGCCTGGTTTCGCTGGAAGCCAGCCAGCGCGCCCAGCACGAGGAATTGGCCCGCGCCTATGGCCTGCGTGAACGCCTGGCCGGGGTGGTGGCGATGCAGCCGCCGATCGACGAATACAGCCTGGAGGGAGACGAGGAAACCGCCCGGCCGCTGCTCGCCGCCTTCGATGCGGCCTGTGGCCGGTTGGTGGCAATGGGCGCCGAGGTGGTGATCCCCGGCGACGGCTTCCTCAATGAATTCGTCTGGCGCCACGGGCTGCGGGCGAGCCACGGCGCTGTGGTGATGGACGCGCTGGGCACGCTGTTCCACTACGCCCGGTTCATGGCGGGCACGCGCGCCGCGCTCGGACTCCAGGTCAGCCGCATCGGCCATTACGCCCGACCGCCGGCGGCGATGCTGGCGCAGGCACGGGCGGCGGCCGGTGCCGCCGAAATGGCGGAAGGCAGCTTCTCCGGCGGCGACGGCCGCCGCTGATCGAACCGGCTCCAACAAGGAGGAAACACATCATGCGACGCTCCATTTTAGGGGCTGCCGCGCTGGCGGCGGCATTGGCGACCGGCCTGCCCGCCACGGCGCAGCCGCAGCCCGGACCGCGGCGCGAGGCCATCCGGATCGGCATCCTGAGTGACCTCTCCGGCAGCTTCGCCGATGTCGCCGGGCCAGGTTCCGTGGTGGCCGCGCAGCTTGCGGCAGAGGATTTCGGTGGCCGCGCGGCGGGCCTGCCCGTGCAGATCATCTCGGGCGACCACCAGAATCGCGCCGATACCGGCTCCGCCATCGCCCGCCGCTGGTTCGATACGGAAGGGGTCGACGCCATCGTCGACCTGCCCAATTCCGCGGTGGCGCTGGCGGTCGGCGAAGTGGCGCGCAACGCCAACCGCGTGGCGATCCCTACTGCGGCGGTATCCAGCCGGCTTTCCGGCGACCTCTGCTCGCCGAACCTGGTGCATTACTCGCTCGACACCTGGTCGATGTCCAATGTGCCAAGCCGCGCATTGGTGCAGCAGGGTGGCGCCACGTGGTTCTACGTCACCGCCGACTACGCTTTCGGCCATGATTTGGAGAGGCAGTCCACCGATGCGGTAACGCGGGCTGGCGGACGGGTCGTCGGTTCGGTCCGCCACCCCCTCGGCACCACGGATTTCTCCGCCGTGCTGCTGCAGGCTCAGGCCTCGCGCGCCACGGTTGTGGCGCTGGCGAATTCCCAGGCCGACTTCATCAACAGCATGAAGCAGACCTCGGAGTTCGGCCTGGTCCGGCGCGGCCAACGCGTGGTCGGCCTGGCCGTCTATATCTCGGACATCGTCTCGCTTGGCCTGGAGGCAACGCAGGGCGCCGTCGTGGTCGGCAATTGGTATTGGGATCTGAACGACGGCACGCGCAGCTTCGGGCGGCGCTTCGCCGAACGGATGGGCGGGCGGATGCCGACCGACCTGCAGGCGAATGTCTACGCCGCCGTGACGCATTACCTGAAGGCGGTGGCAGCGCTTGGCGCCTCGACCGACGGCCGGGCCGTGGTCGCCCGCATGAAGGCGACACCGACCGAGGACACGATCTTTGGCCGGGGCGAGATCCGTCCGGATGGCCGCCGGATCAGCCCGGTATATGTCTTCCAGGTCAAGGCGCCGGCCGATTCCACCAGCCGCTACGATGTCTATCGCCTGCTCCGTGAGGTGCCGTCGGAAGAGGCTTACCGACCCATCGCCGAGGGGGGCTGCCCGCTGGTGCAGCGCGGTGGCGGCTGAAGTGCAGCATGGCTTGCATCAGCGCCGCGGTGCTGGCCTGAACCTTGGTTGGAAGCGCGGAGCAGCCAGCCAGGCGACGCACCTCGCTTCCAATCATTCGTGAAGTGGAGCGCGACGGATCGAGCCTCCATTGCGGCGGGTGACATCGAGCGGGTTATCGTCTCTCCGGGCGTCAACGTCGGGACCAACCTCACCCAAGATATATCCTGATTACACGAAAACCTCAGCCAGTTTGAACAGGCGATGAGGCATCGGCGGGGTCTTTCCGGCGGCTATGGCGAACCAAAGCCGTTCAGCTGGACCAAGAACGCC
>JAQGIA010000083.1 GCA_028291445.1 Belnapia sp. | reverse complement strand
GCCCAGCGGCCCATCAGCAGCAGCAGCAGGGCGCGGTTGTAGCGGATATCCGCATTGCCCGGCGCCACCGCCAGGGCCCGGTCGAGCAGGTCGAGCGCGGCCTCCAGCCGGCCGGCGGCCTGCTGGGTATTGGCCAGGTTGTTCAGCGTCTCCGCCGCCTCCGGCCTCGCCTCCAGCGCCTTGGCATAGGCGGCCTCGGCGGCAGCGAGGTCGCCTCGGGCCTGGCAGGCGCGGCCGAGGCCATGCCAGCGTTCCCAGCCCGGGCGCAGCGCGGCGGCACGGCGGAGATGCAGGAAGGCTTCATCCACTTCCACCGGGTCGAGCGGCACCCGGTCCAGCAGGGCGCGGCCGAGGTTCCAGCCGGCATCCGGATGCTCCGGCACCGCGGCCAGGGCCTGGCGGTAGCGGCGGATGGCGGCTTCCCCGGCACCCTGGCGGCGGAGCAGCACGCCGGCGTTGTTGGCGGCATCGGCGGCGCCCGGGTCCTGGGCCAGGATCTGGTCATAGAGCGCGATGGCTTCGCCGCCCTGCCCGGCGGCGGCCAGCCGATGCGCGGTGCCGAGCAGCGCCGCGACGGGTGGCGGCGCTCCGGGCTGGGCTGCTCCCATCAGGCTGCGGCGGGACGGAGGTCGGCCTGCCAATCGGCCGAGCGCACCGGCGGCATGCCGTTCACGCTGAAGCCGGGCGGCGCCGCCAGGATGTTCACCGCGACGATGCCGCGGAAGAACTCGACAGGCCGGGCATAGAAATTCTTCGGCTGCACATAGGGCACGACATGCCAGTAGGGGGCATAGCCGAGCTCATCGATGACCCGCAGCAATTCCGCCACCGTGCCGGGCTGATCGGCCTCGAGGTAGAGCAGCGGGCGGTGGCGGGCGATGGTGGTGGCGGCGCCGCGCAGCACGAAGGCTTCCATGCCCTCGACATCCGCCTTGATCAGCCGGCAGCGCGACAGCTCCAGCCCATCCACCGTCATCACCGGCACCAGCACGCCGCGCGCCGCATCGGCGGCGGCATCGCGCCGGGTTGGGTCGAGCGCCACGCTGCCGAAGCTGTGCCGCTGGTTCGGGCTCATCCGTGGCACCTCGATGGTGCCGGGCGCCTCGCCCACCGCGGCATTCCAGCAGGTGACGTGGTCCAGCTCGTTCAGCGCGGCATTGGCGACCAGGTTGCGGTGGACATGCGGCTGCGGCTCGAAGGCATGGACCTGTCCCTCCGGCCCGACCAGCCGCCCCATGGCGACCGTGAGGCTGCCGATATTGGCGCCGGCATCCACCGCGATGTCGCCCGGTCGCAGCACCTGGGCGAACAGCCCGACCTCGGCCTCGGCATATTCGCCATAGGTGTCCAGCAATCGGCCGACATTGGTGTCCTGGGTATTGAACAGCATGAGGCCCTGGCGGCAGGCATGCAGCCGGTTGCGGCCGGTCGGCGGGATCAGGCTGCGCGTCGCCGCGTTGTGCAGCATCGGCGCGGCCATGGCCTGCGGCCGGCGTCGCAGGATGAATTCGATGGCGCATTCGGCGACCGGGCCGAGCGTCTGGTCGCCGGCGACCTCAGGGCGGAAGAAGTCGCGCACCACCTGCACCCGTTCCAGCTCCGCCGCGCCGCCGAATTCGCGGGCGAGATCCAGCACATTCACCGATTTCGGCGACCAGCTTTCGGGCTTGAAGGCGGTGAAGCTCCATTTGTGGTCGCCGTTGCAGCGGCTCGGCCAATGGCCGCGCTCGTACATGTCCTCGTCCGGCACGGTGATGACGAGGTGGCCGCCGGGCTTCGTCACCCGGATCCAGTGGGAGAGCGCGACGCGCGGGTCCACCATGTGTTCCAGGCAATGGCTGGCATGGACCAGGTCGAAGCTGGCATCGGCCACCCCCGCCAGGTATTGCGCGTCGCCGTCCGGCAGGTCCCAGTCGCGCACCGAGACCAGTCGCGGGAAGGTGCCGACATGGCGGGAGAGCCCGTCCGGTCCGGCGCCGATGTCGAGCGCCTCGCCCGCCATGTAGCGGGTGAGGAAGCCGGCATCGGCGATGCGGCGCTTGGCGGCCTTGGACTGTTCGTGCATGGGGCTACTCGGCGGCGAGGGCTGCGGGGAAGGCGAGATCGGCAAGCTCGGCGGCGAGCGCGGCGACGGGGGCGGACCAGTCGCCCGGCCGCGCCTGGCGCAGCAGCCGGACGGTGGGGTACCAGGGCGTGTCCTCCCGGCCGGGCAGCCAGCGCCAATCCGGGGCGAAGGGCAGCAGGGCGCGGCAGCGGGTGCCGATGGCCCCGGCCAAATGCAGCACCGCGGTATCGACCGAGACCAGCAGGTCCAGCCGGGCCAGCGCGGCGGCGGTGTCGCCGAAATCGGCCAGCGCCGGGGCCAGGTCCTCGACTTGCGGGCCGAGCCCGAGGGCGGCGATATCGGCGGCGCGCGGCCCGGCCTGGAGCGAGAGGAAGCGCAGCCCCGGCATCGCCAGCAGCGGCGCCAGCCCGGCCAGGCCGATCGAGCGGTTGGTGTCGTTGGCATGGGTCGGCCGCCCGGCCCAGACCAGGACGACGCGGGGCGGGCCGCCATCCGCCGGCAGCCGCGCCGCCCAGCGGGAGGCGGGGGCCGGGGCAGGCCGCAGATAGGGCGCGGCCGGCACGGTATCGGGGGTGGTGGCGAAGGCGCGGGGCAGGCTCAGCAGCGGGCATTGCAGGTCGAAGGGCGGCAGCGGGGTGCCGGCGGCGATCACCGCGGCGCCGAGGCCGGCGGCCCAGGGTACCACCACGGGCAGCAACTCGGCCGGCACCTCCAGCAGCAGCCGGGCACCGCTGGCGGCGGCCAGCGGCAGGTAGCGCAGCATCATGATGGTATCGCCGAAGCCCTGTTCGGCATGCAGCAACAGGGTTTTTCCCGGCGCTGCCTCCCCTTGCCAGAGCTTTTGGGCGAAGCCGCGCGGCCTGGCGGGGAAGTTGGGCACCCGCCAGCGCCACTCGGCGCCGTCCCAGCCCGCGGCCCAGTCGCCGCGGAGGAAATTCGCCACCGCCAGGTTCCAGTGGGTCTCGGCATGGTCGGGCCGGATGGCCAGGGCGGCGGCATAGGCGGCGGCGGCCTCGTCCAGCCGGTTCTGCGCCCGCAATGCCCGGCCGAGGTTGGCATGCGCCAGCAGGTGGCGTGGGTCGAGGGCGATGGCGCGGCGCAACACCGCCTCCGCCTCGGCATCCCGGCCCAGCAGCTGCAGCGCGGTGCCGAGGCAATGCCAGGTCTCGGGCTCGGCGGGGGCCAGTGCCGTCGCGTGGTCCAGCGGAGCGAGCGCTGCCGCCGGCCGGCCCTGGTGCTGGGCGACCAGGCCGAGGTTGACCCAAGGCATCCACCAGCCGGGCGTGGCCTCGGTCGCGGCGGCGAATTCGCCGGCCGCCTCCGCCAGCAGGCCGCGGGTGACGAGGATATTGCCGAGGGCGTTGCGGGTGGCGGCGAGGCGCGGGTCGAGGAAGCGGGCGCGGCAGAGCGCGGCGAAGGCCTCCCCCACGCGGCCGAGGGCGGCGAGCGCCAGGCCGGCGCCGGTCCAGGCGGGCGCATAATCGGGTGCCAGGGTGGTGGCGCGGTCGAACAGGCCGAAGGCGCGGGCCCGGTCGCCGGTGGCGGCGAAGCCATCCGCCATGGCGATCAGCGCTGCCACATCTCGCGCCGGGGGTATCGGCACTGGATTTTCCATGCCCGCTCCTGTGCCTGCCGGTCGGGCCGATGCCCTGGACCCTGCTGGCCTGGAAGCGGGTTGCCCCGGTTGTGCCAGACCATGTCTGGCGCAGACCCTAGGGTGCGGAGTCTTGCCGTAAGGCTAAGATCAGCGGTGATTCAAGCCTGCGGTGCGATGGCTTGAGGTGGTTCGACGGCAAGCCTGCAGCATGCCGGAAACAACGGGCTGGAGCATGATCGGCGCTGCCGGCGGCGTCGATCATAAGTTCAGCGGAGATAGATGCCGAAGCCCGGCGGTGGCGGCGGGGCGTAGTAACGGGGCGGCGGCGGCGCATAATAGCCTGGCCCTGGACCGTAGTAACCCGGCCCCGGGCCATAGTAGCGCGGCGGTGGCGGCGCGTAATAGACCGGCGGCGGCGGGGCATAGTAGCGCGGCGGCGGTCCGTAATAGCGCGGCGGCGGGCCACGGTAGTAGCCATGGTCGCGGCCATGCCAGTGGCCCTGGGCCTGCCCGGCCGAGGGTGTCGCGGCCAGTCCGGCCAGGGCGGCACCAGCGGCGAGGATGGTCAGTCGAAGGGCGCGCATGATACCCGAACCTCCTTGATGATGCGGGGCCCGGCTGCCTGCCACCGAGCCTGTGCCGCCGTTCGGCGGTTCATGGCAGGGTTGGCAGGCCGCCGGAGGCACCTGCGTGTGGTCCGAAGCCGGAGGGCACAGTGCCGCAACGACCTGCAGTGCCGCAACATTAGCGCCTTGCCTGCGGCGGAAACGCGGCAATCGGACGGCCGGGTCGCGGCGGCCGGATCACTCCGCTGCGAAGACCCGTCTGAAGACGGTGGAGACATGGGTGAAATCCCGGGCCGGATCCATCGCCTTGTCCAGCGCGCCGGCGTCGAGCACGGCGCCGACCCCCGCCTCGTCCAGCAGGTTGTCGCGGAAGCTGCGGAATTCCGGCGTGCCGAGCGACCGCCAGGTGGCCATGGCGGCGGCCTGCACCGCGGCATAGGCATCCTCGCGGCTCATCCCCGCCTGGGTCAGCGCCAGCAGCACCTTCTGGGAATGCACCACGCCGCCGAGGGATTCCAGGTTCTGCGCCATGCGGGCCGGGTAGATGGTCAGCTTCTTCATCATGCCGGTCAGCCGCGACAGGGCGAAGTCGAGGCCGATGGTGGCGTCGGGGGCGATCACCCGCTCGACGCTGGAATGGCTGATGTCGCGTTCGTGCCAGAGGGTCACGTTCTCCAGCGCCGGGATCACATGGCTGCGGACCAGCCGGGCGAGGCCGGTGAGGTTCTCGCTCAGCACCGGATTCCGCTTGTGCGGCATGCTGGACGAGCCCTTCTGGCCGGCGTGGAAGAACTCCTCGGCCTCCCGGACCTCGGAGCGCTGCAGGTGGCGGACCTCGGTGGCCAGCCGCTCGATCCCGGCGGCGACCACCGCCAGGGCGCTGAAGAAGGCGGCATGGCGATCGCGCGGGATGACCTGGGTGGAGACCGGCTCGACCGCCAGCCCCAGCTTCGCCGCGACGAATTCCTCGACGCGAGGATCGACGCTGGCGAAGGTGCCGACTGGGCCGCTGATGGCGCAGGTGGCGATTTCGGCCCGGGCGGCGACCAGACGGGCGCGGTTTCGCTTAAATTCGGCGTAATGTCCGGCCAACTTAAGGCCGAAGGTGGTGGGCTCCGCCTGGATGCCGTGGCTGCGGCCGATGGTCGGGGTGAACTGGTGCTCATGCGCCCGGACCCGCAGCGCATCCAGCAGCGCGTCCACGTCGGCGAGCAGCAGGTCGGCCGCCCGGGTGAGCTGCACGGCGAAGCAGGTGTCGAGCACGTCGGAGCTGGTCATGCCCTGGTGCATGAAGCGCGCCTCGGGGCCGATGCCTTCCGCCATGAAGGTGAGGAAGGCGATGACGTCGTGCCGGGTGACCCGCTCGATGGCGTCGATCGCCTCGACCTCCGCCGCGCCGATGGCGGCGGCGCGCGGCCCGCCCTTCTCGCGGATGACGCGGGCGGCCTCGGCCGGGATGGTACCGAGCTGGGCCATGGCCTCGGCCGCCAGGGCCTCGATCTCGAACCAGATCCGGAAGCGCTCCTCGGGGGACCAGATCGCGGCCATCTGCGGGCGGGAATAGCGGGGGACCATCCGGGGCCTCGGTCGTTCGGGCCGGCGTCCGGCGTGCCAACCGGGCCCCAGGAGCAGGGGCCGGGTGGCACGCCGTCGGGCGGCGGTTTCGCTGCCGGGGGTTTGGACCGCGACCCGGGTGATGGCAAGGCGGTGATGGCAAGGCTTGGCAAGCGGGAGCTAGGCCTGGCCGGTGACGCCGATGCGGGGTTGCATAAAGATTGCCGTTTATTTATTTCCGGCCGGGCGCCCGTGATCCTGGCCGAGGAGCCGCTTCCCCATGCCCGACTGGCTTGTACCGCTTGCCCAGGTGCTGTTCATCGACCTCGTCCTGGCGGGTGACAATGCGATCGTCGTCGGCATGGCCGCCGCCGGCCTGCCGGCCGACCAGCGCCGCAAGGCGATCTTCTGGGGCATCATCGCCGCCACCGTGATGCGGATCGGCTTCGCCGCGATCACCGCGCAGCTCCTGGCGATCGTCGGCATCACCTTCGCCGGCGGCGTGCTGCTGCTCTGGGTCTGCTGGAAGATGTTCCGCGAGCTGCGCGTGCACAATCATGCGGCGGTGCCGGCCGAGGGCGATGAGCCGGTGGTGCCGGCCACCAAGACCCTGCCGCAGGCCATCGTTCAGATCCTGGTCGCCGATATCTCGATGAGTCTCGACAACGTGCTGGCGGTGGCGGGCGCGGCCAAGGACCATACCTGGGTGCTGGTCGGCGGCCTGGCCATCTCGGTGGTGCTGATGGGCGTGGCGGCGACGCTGATCGCCAACCTGCTGAACAAGCACCGCTGGATCGCCTGGGTCGGCCTCGCCGTCATCCTGTATGTCGCGGTCGACATGATCTGGGAGGGGACCCACCAGCTCGCGGACCAGGTGCCCGGCGCCTATGCCTACCTCATGCTGCCGCTCGGCTACCTGGCGCTGCCGCATGTCTTCCCGGCCTGGATGTGGGCGCTGGCGACCATAGGGCAGGTGATCGCGGTGGTGGCGCTGGCCTCCGGCACCTTGACGCTGCTGCGGAAGGCGGGCTCCCGCGAAAACTAACCATCTTGTCATCTATGCGGTGGGCGGGGCAGGTATTGGCGGCCCCGCCGCGGTCCGTCGGCCGGCCACAGACTTCCCATGCCGAATTGGCTCCCCTAGGGTGCGGCGCGCCGGACTTCCGGCCTTTTTCTGCCCGCACCCATCTCGCCCGTATTGACCGGCCGGAGCCTGCCGCATGGATTTTTCGTCGATCGCCGAGAGCTGGAATTGGCTCGTCCTCGGGGAGATTCTCGGGGTCAACATCATCCTCTCGGGTGACAACGCGGTCCTGATCGCCTTGGCCGCGGCCGGGCTGCCGGCCGAGCAGCGCAGCAAGGCCATCATGTTCGGCATGGTGCTGGCGGTGGTGCTGCGCATCGTGCTCAGCCTGGCGGCGGTGAAGCTGCTGGCCTTGCCGGGGCTGCTGCTGGTGGGCGGGCTGCTGCTGCTCTGGATCGCCTATGGGTTCTTCAAGGAACTCCGCAACGAGGACAAGACCGACGCGGACGGCCACCACGCCGTGCCGGAGGTCAAGACCATGGCGACTGCGCTGCGCCAGATCGTCATCGCCGATGTCTCGATGAGCCTCGACAACGTCCTGGCGGTGGCCGGGGCGGCGCATGGCAACATGTCGATGCTGGTGATCGGCCTGGTCATCTCGATCCTGCTGATGGGCCTCGCCGCGACGCTGATCTCGAAGCTGCTCGAGCGCTATCGCTGGATCGCCTACGTGGGCGTGGCGCTGATCGTCTGGATCGGCCTCAAGATGATCTACGAGGATGGCCACCGGCTGATGGGCCTGTACGGCCCCGGCCATGCGGCGTTGCAGCAGCGCCCGGCGCTGGTGGTGGCGGCGCCAGTGGTCACGCAGCTTGTGGCCACGCACCTTGCGGAGACCGCCTGACCGGCTTGGTGCGCCAGGGGCTGCTGGCGGCACTGCTCCTGCTCGGGGGCTGCGTGGCCGTCCCGGGAGCACCCGGCGGCGCCACCGTCCCGGCCGCGACGCTGACGCCGGCCGCCTTGGCCGCGCGCCTGCCGGTGGAGGCCGCCGGCTTCCAGCGCGGCGCCACCGCCACCGTGGCGGAGGAGGGGCGGGAGACCGCCTACCGGACCCTCGGCCGCATCGCCGCCGGGGCGACCGTCGAGCTGCTGCGCCCGGCCGGCGCCGCCATCCCGGCCGGGATCGAATCACCCGCCGTGGCCGAGGCCTTCGCCCATTTCATACAGGATGCCACCCGGCCGATGCCGCAGCGCCAGTTGCGGGACGAGGCGCGCTTCGTCCTGGGCCAAGGCGCGGCGGCGCTGCGCTGCGCCGCGACCGCCGGGACCTATGGGCGGGAAGCGGTGGAGGGGTTGCTCTGCGTCGGTGGGCTGGGCGGCGGGCTGCTGCGGCTGCGGGTGACCATGCCGCGGCGCGACCCGGCCCCGGCCGATGCCCGGGCCTTCGCCGGGGCGGTCCTGGCAGCGCTGCGCAGCCCGTGACTTCGGGCCGCCGCCACCCTATTTCCGCCGCATGAGCAAATCCCCGATCGAGGTCTTCGACCGCCGGCTTGTCCGGCTGCGGCGGGATCGCGCCGCCGGCACGGTGGCGCAGGTCG